>JBKACM010000025.1:0-17583 GCA_046269335.1 Alphaproteobacteria bacterium
CGCAAGCCAAGGGGCCGGACGGCCCCGCCGGCGATTGAGGGCGTTGATCGGTCACGATCAACGCGGATTGGTATTACCCCGCCCCTTCCGGCGGGGGCGGAGAGGAAGACGGGCGCTTGCCGGAGGTGCGTTTGAAACTGGCAAGGCTCATGGAGAACGGCCGACCGGGGGACTCGCGGTCGGCGAACATCGCCCGGCAGTCCACCAGGGAGAATCCGGCCCCGATGGCGGCCAGCGCCTCGTCACGCCGGACGGCCCCCCACAGGTACATCTTCTGATTCCGGCTGCCGAGACGGAAACGGGCCAAGGCCCGGAAGAAGCGGTCCTGCTGCCGTTGCCAATCGGTCATGGTGCTGAGATCGACGGTAACCCCGGACGGGTCGAGCGCCTCCAGCAGGCTGAAATGAGGATCATAGAGATCCATCCGCAGCAGCACCCCGACGCCGTGAGGTCCCAGAGGGGCCAGGGCATGGGTGATGCTCTCCAGGGGCAGGGTATACGGCACCGACAGAAGGTCCACCATCAGGTTGCCCGGACCGACGATCCGGGCACAGGAGCCGAGTGCGGACAGAATCCGTCGCGTCTCGGCATCGCGCAGGGAAGCGAAGTGAATCGGCAGGACCACGGTACCGATATCCGACGCCGCACCGCTGTTGGTCAGGGCGGCCATCGCCCCGGCGATCACTTCGTAGTCCAGCCAGACGGTCGCCCCCCCCAGCGCGGCAATGGCGTCCCGGTCGCTGTACACGGTCCGGCCCTGCCGCACGGCAGGCAGGCAGTAATGGGTATCGACGGACTGGGTATCGACATTCCAGGTGGGACGGAAGGAAATCGTGACCATCAGCAGCGGCGGTGGCGGTGCATCCGCATCGACGACCTGCGTTTCCTTGGCTTTCCAGGCCGAGGAGTCGATCGGAGCCCAATCGGCGACGGGTGCGGCGACGGCCCGCCCCTCCACCCGCTTCAGCTTCGGGGTGTCCTCGCCGTCGCTCTCCCCCTCACCGTCCAGAGTTGGCGGCTCCGGACGCGGGGCGACGATGACCTCGACCTTGTGGGCGACCTCGTGGAAGGGCTTCAGCCTACCGTCCTCGGCCTGTAGTTCCTTTGGGGACAACCGGCCGATGGTCGTCTGGATCTTGTCGCGGCGCACGACCCGACCACCCACCAGATGGTGGCTGAGGTCGTCGGTCAGCTTGATCACGCGCCTACGGCCGTCGTCGTTATCCGGGGCGATCAGCATTACCACGTAGGAGCCCTCGGTCAGGGCGGTGGAGAGCGAGCCACGACGGAAGTGGCGCTTCACGACACTGTCGGTAATCATATCGACCTTGCCGCGCAACCGTTCCCAGTCCGGACCAACAGCGCCCGCCAGGTTCTCCAGGGTTATGGTATAGACCTTGGTGATTCCGTCATCGACCGCCTGGCCGAGGATTTCCCCCGGCGTCAACGACGCGGCCCGATCCCGCCGCCGACGCCCCCCGTCCGCACCACCGGCGGAAGACTTTCCCTTGGCCGACAGGCCCAGCATCCGACGAAGCCCGCGCAAGGCTTTCCGAGTCCATGCCCCAAAGGCCATCGCCTACACCCACCATGAGTCCGTCATCGCGATACCCGAGCCAGCTCCTGACAGCCCAGGGGCCGCGCGGGTTTGTCAGGCCCGCACCAGCGCATCATAGTCGGCGACCAGCCTCCGCGTCACGTCCCCGGGGGTAAACCTGTAGGGACCGATTTCCCGCACCGGCGTGACCTCGGCGGCGGTACCGGTCAGGAAAACCTCCTGCGCCTTGGCCATTTCCTCGGGCAGGATGGCCCGCTCGATCACGGTCAGCCCCTGCTTCCGGGCCAGATCAATCACCGTGCGCCGGGTGATGCCGTCCAGAAAGCAATCAGGTGTCGGCGTGTGCACGACTCCGTCGATGACCAGGAACAGGTTGGCCCCGGTCGCCTCGGCAATCTGGCCGCGCCAGTCCAGCATCAGGGCGTCCTCGTAGCCCTCGTTCTCCGCCTGGTGCTTGCTCAGAGTGCAAATCATGTACAGACCGGCCGCCTTGGCATTGGTGGGAGCCGTCTCGGGGTGCGGCCTGCGCCAGGGGGAGATCTTCAGCCGCAGCCCCGCCATGCGGGCTTCCGGCGAAAAATAGGACGGCCAGGCCCAGCAGGCGATCGACAGGTGGATGGTATTGTTCTGGGCGGCAACCCCCATCATCTCGCTGCCGCGCCAAGCCACGGGCCGGACATAGCCATCGGTGATGCCGTTGGCCTCAAGCACCTGCCTGGTGGCGGCATCAATCTCGGCGGCGGTGAAAGGGATCTTGAACCCCAGAATACCGGCGGAGAAAAGCAACCGCTCCGTATGCTCTCGCAATTTGAACACCTTGCCGCCGTAGACCCGCTCCCCCTCGAACACGCACGAGCCATAATGGAGACCATGGGTCAGGACATGTACCTTGGCCTCACGCCAGGAAATGAGACCGCCATCGCTCCAGATGAATCCGTCGCGATCGTCGAAAGGAAGGGTTGCCATGAACCGGACTCCAAAAATTAGGGCTGTCCACACGGATCGTATCTTGCCTTGGGTATCATTCCTGGGGCATATATGTCAACATGACTGACGTAAAGCTCAAGGACAACCTCCCCCCCCCCGGAAAACGAGGCCCTGCGTCAGGGCATCGAGCTTCTGTTCTTTGCCTATCGCGATTTCACCGCCGAGGCGGATGCCATTCTGGCCAGTCACGGCTTTGGCCGGGCGCACCATCGCGCGATCTATTTCGTCGGACGCCACCCCGGGATCAGCGTCAGCGAGCTGCTTGTGATCCTGCGCATCACCAAACAGAGCCTGTCCCGCGTACTGAGCCAGCTGATACGGGAGGAATTCATCCTTCAACACCCCGGGGCCCGAGACCGGAGACAGCGGCTTCTGACCCTGACTCCCAAGGGGCTGGCGCTGGAGGCCCAGTTGACAGAACGACAATGCCGGCGCATCGCCCGAGCCTATGGTGACGCCGGTCCTGTGGCGGTGGAAGGGTATCGCAGGGTCCTGCTGGGCATGATCGATGGACCGGACCGGGACCGCTTCCTCCCCCTTGAACGGCGGGAGCCTTGAGGATGCCGGGCAACAACGCGCACATCCTGGTCGTGGATGACGATACCCGTCTCAGGGAGCTGTTGCGCAAATACCTGAGCGACAACGGCTTTCTGGTGACCACGGCAGGGGACGCGGAAGAGGCGCGCCGGCACCTGGCGGCCATCGAATTCGATCTGCTGATCCTTGACGTGATGATGCCGGGGGAGAACGGGTTCGAACTGACCCGCTCCCTGCGGGAGGGAGGAAGCATTCCCATTCTGCTGCTGACGGCCATGAGCGAGTCGGATCACCGCATCACCGGTCTTGAATCCGGGGCTGACGACTATCTGTCCAAGCCGTTCGAACCCCGGGAACTGGTCCTGCGGATCAACAACATCCTACGACGGGTCCCGTCGCGTCCGGTCCACCCCCGGAACGAACTTCGCTTTGGTGAATGCGCCTATGACGGCGATCACGAGACGTTGTCCCGTCGCGGCGAGCCGGTACACCTGACCTCGGCCGAATCTGCACTCCTGAAGGCGTTCGCCGTCCGTCCGGGCAAAATACTGAGTCGCGAGGACCTGTGTACCTTGAGCGGTGCCGCCGTCAATTTCCGCACCGTCGATGTACAGATCACGAGGTTGCGCAAAAAGATCGAAGAGGACCCCAGCCTACCCCGTTATCTGCATACGGTACGTGGCCAGGGCTATGTTCTGCGCACGGATTGATACCGACCAGCCGGTATGATCTCATCCTTCCATCCGAAAAACCGTATCGGATCATGAGCGGCACGTTTTCCCTGAAGCGGATGATCCCGGGCAGCCTTCTCGGCCGCTCGCTGCTGATCATCGTCATGCCGCTGGTGCTGCTTCAGCTTGTATCCGCCTACGTGTTCTATGGCCGACACTGGGAGGCGGTAACCCGTCAGCTTTCCCTATCACTGGCGGGGGATATCGCCACGGTCATCGCGTTCCGCCAGGTCTATCCGGACAACGGCTCCCGTACCTGGTTCACCGACATCGCCCGTGGCGAGATGGAACTGGAGATCCGGGTCCTTGAAGGAGCCATTCTGAGCCACGTCCAACCCCCCGACGCCGGGGACGCCCAGTTGGTGGAATCCCTGTCGGAGGCGCTGCGGGACCGGATCATGCGGCCGTTCTCCATCGATGTGGATACCCAGAACCGCAAGGTGCAGATCCGGATTCAGCTTTCCGAAGGCGTGCTGGAAGTGGTGACCCCCCGCAAGCGCCTGTTCAGCCCCACCACCTATGTCTTCGTGCTGTGGATGGTGGGAACCTCCATGTTCCTGTTCGCCGTCGCCACCCTGTTCATGCGCAATCAGGTACGCCCGATCCGCCGTCTGGCCGCGGCGACCGTCAGTTTCGGCAAGGGGCACGACGTTCCCTCGTTCAAACCCGAGGGAGCTTCGGAGGTGCGTCAGGCGGCAATCGCCTTCAATCAGATGCGCGACCGCATCCGTCGTCAGATCGACCAGCGCACCGAGATGCTGGCGGGGGTATCCCACGACCTTCGCACGCCACTGACCCGCATGAAGCTTCAGCTTGCCATGCTGGATGGTGTGGAGGGCGTGGCCGAAATGGGCGAGGACGTGGCCGAAATGGAACGGATGATCGAAGCCTATCTCGCCTTCGCCCGCGGCGAGGGGGCCGAGGCCACCCGCCTGACCAGCCTTACCCGAATCCTGGAGGACGTGGCCGGCCGTTTTCGCCGCAACGGAGATGCCGTGGAGGTGCATGTGAAAGGGGATATCCTGATGCCTCTGCGACCCAATGCCATCGAACGCTGCCTCAGCAATCTGATTGGCAACGCCACCCGTTACGGAACGCAGGTGTCGATCTGGGCCGGCGGACGGGACGAGGGGGTCGACATCATCATCGACGATGATGGCCCGGGTATCCCGGAAGTCAGACGCGAAGAGGTCTTCCGCGCCTTCTTCCGACTGGAGGGCTCACGCAACCCCAAAACCGGCGGGGTCGGCCTCGGCCTGACCATCGCTCGCGACGTGGCCCGGAGCCATGGCGGTGACATCACGCTGACCGACAGCCCCATGGGTGGACTGAGGGTATTCCTGAGATTACCGCTGTAGGGATTTATACCGACGAGCCACAAGAATGGCTCGTCGTATGGCCCCTCGGCGGGCGCCCACGTCCGTGGGCTTGCCTGCCGCCTCAATGGCGGCTTTGCCAGCCGGCGGAATGTGTCAAGTATTCCGCCCGGCTGGCATGGGTCATGCCCGTCGCTGACTGGTATCCGCCCGTCGAAGGGCGACGGCCCGGAGGATGATCCGCTCCGTCTGGTGCCACAGATGATAGTCTCCGATATCCCCGATTTCGACCCAACACAGCTCGCTGGCGTCATCTCCGGCGCGGGCCTCACCGGCGTGGGAGTCGCACCAGAAGTCGATCAGGGTGTAATGATGGCGGACCGTGGCGTCCTCGTCGCGGTCGATGTAGTCGATCACGTCGATCAGTCCGCCCGCCCCCGGGACTCCGGGATCGACCTCAAGAGCGGTTTCCTCCGCCATCTCGCGCCGGAGCGCCTGAATCACGGTTTCTCCAAGGCGCTGCACGCCTCCGGGGATGCTCCACTCCCCTTGTCGCGGCGGCCGACCCCGGCGGATAAGCAGGACGCGGTCGCCGCGCAGAATTACACCTCCCACACCGACGAAAGGCCTGGAGGGATAGATGCGCTGCATGGGTGTGTTCCCTTATCGGCATTTCGGTTGTACAGTCGGATGTCCTTGGTCTCGGGATTTAGACAGAGGGAAATTATGTCGGTAAACAAGGTTGTCGACCGAAAAATCTTCTATGCCGGTCAGGTCATTTTCAAACAAGGGGACAAGGGGGACCGTGCCTATCTGGTTCAGGAGGGTCTGGTCGAGATAACCTGCATGGTTCCGGGATACGGGGAGAAGATTCTGGGAACGATCGGCAAGGGGGGCATTTTCGGAGAGATGGCCCTGATTGACAACCAGCCGCGCATGGCGACCGCCGTCGCCCAGGAACAGACCACGGTGGTGGTGGTGGGACTGGACGCCTTCCAGGAAAAACTGGCCAAGACCGACCCGTTCATCCGGGCTCTGCTCAACATTTTCGTCCGCAATCTGAGGCAGATGGCGAAATCGAAAGGGTGAGCCCGCGGGCTTCGAAGCGCCGGCGCAGCCATAGGGTAACGGCGATCCCGAGATAGCTGCCCATGAGCACGTCGCTGGGGTAGTGGACGCTGAGGACGACACGGCTCAGACTCACCAGCACGGCCGTCGCGAGAAAGGCCGTTCGGTAGCGGGGAAACAGAAACGAAAGCGCGATCATCGCCGACCAGATGGTCTGGCTGTGACCGGATGGAAACGAGTTCATCGCCCAGTGGGTACTGAACGGGTCGAACCCGTACAGACCGGAGTCGAACAGGGCCCGCGGCCGATAACGGCCCAGGGAGAACTTGGTCAGAGACAGGACCAGACCCGAAGCGGCCATGGAGGCGATCATGAACCAGGCACTACGGGCATGGCACCGCAGCCGATGGCCCCGCTCCGTCGTACCTTCCCGGACGGCCAGAAGCCAGTTCCCCGCCAGAACCAGCCCAGCGGCGGCATACCAGAAGCCACCCTCCCCCAGGGTCGTGACGGCCCTGAAAAAGGCTTCAACCGCCCCCCCCACATGCCGCTTGCAGTACCAGGCCACCACCGGATCGAAGGTGGCCATGCCCAGGGCGCAGACAAACGCCACCACCAGGAACCAGAACAGCAGCGGATGGCGGCGCGCCATAAAACTCAACATTTCCCCATGCGACCGGTGAAACCCTCTGGCACCAGAATGGTGTTCTGGGGAGCGGCCACCGGATCGGGCTCGGGAAAATCGATGGTGTAATGCAGACCCCGGCTTTCCCGGCGCGCCAGGGCCGAGGCGATGATCAGGCCGGCGGTGGTGGTCAGGTTGCGCAGCTCGATCAGGTCGTTGGTGACACGAAAGCGGCGGTAATACTCGGTAATTTCCGAAGACAGAAGATCGACCCGGCGACGGGCCCGCTCCAGGCGCTTGGTGGAACGCACGATTCCCACATAGTCCCACATGAAGCGGCGTAGTTCCTCCCAGTTATGGGAGACCACCACCTCCTCATCCGAATCGATGACCCAGCTCTCGTCCCAGGCGGGGGGAGCGGAGGGGCTGTCCAGGGCAGGCAGAACCTCGACGATGTCGGCAGCGGCGGCAGCACCGAACACCAGGCACTCCAGCAACGAATTGCTGGCCATACGATTGGCCCCGTGCAGGCCGGTAAACGCGACCTCGCCGATCGCATACAGGCCCGGCAAATCGGTACGCCCCCTGAGGTCGGTCATCACCCCACCGCAGGAGTAGTGCGCCGCCGGTACCACCGGAACCGGCTGCCGGGTCAGATCGAAGCCGAACTTGAGGCACTGGCTGTAGACGGTGGGAAAGTGGCTTTTCACGAAGTCGGCCGGACGGTGGCTGATGTCGATATAGACGCAATCGACGCCCAGGCGCTTCATTTCGTGATCGATGGCCCTGGCGACGATGTCGCGGGGGGCCAACTCCCCGCGCGGATCGAACTTGTCCATGAACCGCTGACCATTGGGCAGCAGGAGAAGGCCTCCTTCCCCACGCACGGCCTCGGTAATCAGGAAGGATTTGGCCTCGGGATGGTAGAGACAGGTCGGGTGGAACTGGCAGAATTCCATGTTGGCGACACGGCAGCCAGCCCGCCAGGCCATGGCGACACCGTCACCGGTGGTGCCATCGGGGTTGGTGGTGTAGAGATAGACCTTGCTGAAGCCGCCGGTGGCCAGAACCACGACCCGGGCGCGGAAGGATTTGACCCCGCCGTCAGCCCGATCCAGGGCATAAACCCCGACGCAACGCCTGCCGCTCCGACCCTGCCCGCTTCGCGGATCGGGCTCACGGATCAGGTCGATGGCGATGAAGCGCTCGAATACGGTAATGCCGGACTTCCGTACCCGATCCACCAGGGTGGACTCGATCGCCCGGCCGGTGGCATCGGCGGCGTGAACGATGCGGCGATGGCTGTGACCACCTTCCCGGGTGAGATGGTAGGCGGCACTTCCGTTATCGTGATCCAGGGTGAAGGGAACGCCGTACTCGGCCAGACGCCGGATGGCCCCCGGGGCATTCTGAGCCACGAACCGCACCACCCCAGGATCACAAAGCCCGGCTCCGGCCCCCAGGGTATCCTCGATATGGGATTCGATGGAGTCGGCAACGTCCAGCACGGCGGCGACACCACCCTGCGCATGCTTGGTGCTGCCCTCGCAGATATCGTTCTTGGCCATCACGGCGACGCGGGCATGGGGGGCCAGTTGCAGCGCCAACGTCAGGCCTGCCGCGCCACTCCCGATCACCAGGACATCGCAATCAAAAATGACCGATCTCCATTCGCAGACAAAAACAACAGAAAACCAGCCCGATCAAGGAATGGTCTTCCAGTCCAGGCCAATATCCACCGCCGGAGCCGACTGGGTGATGCGGCCGACCGAAATAAAATCGACTCCGGTTTCGGCGATAGAGCGGATGGTGTCCAGGGTCACGCCACCGGAAGCCTCGGTCTTCGCCCTCCCGGCGACCAGGGCTACGGCTCGCCGCAAAAGGGCCGGCGACATATTGTCCAGCAGGACCGTATCCGCCCCAGCCGCCACCGCCTCGGCCACCTGCTCCAGGGTATCGCACTCCACCTCCACCGACACCTGGGCACCGGCCCTGGCAGCGGCCACCGCCACCGCCACGCCGCCACGGACGGCGATATGGTTGTCCTTGATCAGAACCGCGTCGTAAAGCCCCATGCGGTGGTTGCGGGCACCGCCGGTACGGGTGGCGTACTTGGCAAGGAGACGCAAGCCAGGCACGGTCTTGCGGGTATCAAGAAGCACCGCGCCGGTACCGGCGATGCGGTCCACGTAGGCCCGGGTCAGGGTGGCGATGCCGGAGAGATGTTGCAGGAGGTTGAGGGCGGTCCGCTCGGCGGTAAGAAGACCCCTGGCCGGCCCGGCTACCTCGGCCAATACGCCGCCGGCCGTCACCTGTTCCCCATCGGCCACCCTTGGCGTCCACACCGCCCCCGGCACCACGGTGCGGAATACCTCCGCCGCCAGGGGCAACCCGGCCACGACGATAGACTCGCGCGCTGCCAGCACACCCCGGAACCGCAGGTCGGCCGGGATCACCGTCTCGGAGGTGATGTCGCCGGTTCCGATATCCTCCGCCAGGGCCTCCCCGATCACGCGGCGAACGGTGACGGGGTCCAGCCCGGCGGGAAACTCACTCGGCGGCATTGCGCACCGTGCCGGAGGCGGGAATCGACGCCGACATGTCCAGCATGCGCTGCAAGGGCTTGTGCGCGGCCACCCGCAAGGCTTCATCCATCTCGACAGTGGGACTTTCGTTGATCAGACACAGGTAGATTTTGGCCAGAGTGTTCTTGGCCATGTGCGGACACGTGGCGCAATTGCAACTGCCGTCGGCCCCGGGCGCGGCGATGAAGCGCTTCTGCGGGGCCGCCTTTTCCATCTGGTGGATGATGTGCGTCTCGGTCGCGATGATGAATTCGTCGCCGGGCGTTTTCAGCACGTAGTCCAGAATGGCGCGGGTCGAACCGATATGATCGGCGTGAAGGAGAATGGCCTCGGGGCATTCCGGATGAGCAACCACCTTGGCCTGCGGATGAACGGCCTTCAGCTTCAGGAGTTCCCCCTCGGAAAACATCTCGTGAATGATGCAGGCCCCCGGCCACAGAGTCATTTCGCGACCGGTTCGGCGGGCAATGTAGCTTCCCAGGTGATGATCGGGAGCGAACAGGATCTTCTGGTCCCTGGGGATCTGGTTGACGATGGCCTCGGCATTGGAGGAGGTAACGATGATGTCCGAAAGCGCCTTCACTTCCGCCGAGCAATTGATGTAGGTCACGGCGACATGGTCCGGATGGCGGGCCCGGAAACGGCGGAAAATATCGGGCTGACAGGCCTCCTCCAGCGAACAGCCGGCCTCCATGTCCGGCAGCAGCACCTTGCGCCCGGGGCTCAGGATCTTGGCCACTTCGCCCATGAACCGCACTCCGCAGAACAGGATGATGTCGGCATCCGTCGCCGCCGCCCGCCGGGACAGGTCCAGAGAGTCCCCCACGAAATCCGCCAGGTCCTGAATCTGCCCGTCCTGGTAATAGTGGGCGAGAATGACGACGTTTTTCTCCCGGCGCAGCCGGTTGATTTCCGCCTTCAGGTCAAGACCGGGGTCAAGATCGCTTTCCGTAAGCACGTCGGCGCGCCTCCGAAGTCATGGGTCCCGCGATTCACGAAACCGCGTTGGAAACCGGTGTCGACTTATGTAAACCCGACGACAGCCGCGCGCAACAAGGCAATCGCCCAGGAGCCTGTCCCGGTAACGGCAAGAGGCCAAATGCTGAAATGTTTGGGGTGGCTGATCGGATTTGAACCGACGACCCTTGGTACCACAAACCAATGCTCTAACCAACTGAGCTACAGCCACCACCGTGCCGGCCCGACCAAGCGGAGCGGCCACAGAAGACGCGGGCCTGTCTACCTTGAAAGGCCACGACGGTCAATCGTGGATTCCACAAGGCGATGAGTACATATCAGGGTGCCACTTGCCGGCCACCAAAAGGATGGTAGACTTGTCGTCGTGGGACAATGATGAGAGGACCTGGACATGAGGCGATTGTCATCCAGTGTGCTGGCCGGTTTTCTGCTGGCGTGGTTCGCTTCCCCGGCCGGTGCCATGCAGCTGGTTACGGAAGAGGAGGCAAAGGCCCCCAACAGAGTACCGACTCGGAGCCTGGCCACCCCCGCCCCGACCATGGGGGCCCCGAAGCTCATGATCACGCAGCCGCAGGGTTCGACGGTAAAGTCTCCCTTTCCCCTTGATGTGAGTTTTCAGCCGGAAAATGGCGCGCAGATTGCGGTTGATACGTTGGCCGTCGAGTACGTGAAGCTCATGAACGTGGACCTGACACCCAGGCTCCGCCCCTACGCCAGTGAGCAGGGAATCGCGGTGCGGGACGTCAATCTGCCGCCAGGGCGCCACACCCTGCGCATTTCCGTCGCCGACAATCACGGACGGCGGAACACGGTGGACATGCAGGTTTCCGTGCAATAGGGGGGGGCCCGAGGCAGAAGTTCAGGGCGGATCGGGGACGCCGAATACCTCCACGAAGCTCGTCGCCAATGCCGCGTCCACCTCGGACATGGTGGCGGTGATGCCGAGGTCGCGAAAGGAGGTCACTCCGTGTTCCGTGATCCCGCACGGCACGATGCCCGAGAAATGTTCCAGATCCGGGGCGACGTTGACGGCGATGCCGTGATAGCTGACCCAGTGGCGGACCCTGACCCCGATGGCGGCGATCTTCGCCTCCCCTCGCCACCCTGGATCGACCCAAAGCCCCACCCGGCCGGAACGGCGCTCCCCCGAAACACCGAAACGAGCCAGGGTACGGAGGACCCATTCCTCCAGCAGCCACACGAACCGGCGCACATCCTGCCCCCGACGGCGCAAATCCAGCATCACATAGGCGACCCGCTGCCCGGGACCATGGTACGTATAGCGCCCGCCCCGGCCAGAGCGGTACACGGGAAACCGGTTCGGAACCAGAAGCTCCCCGGCAGCGGCGCTGGTCCCGGCGGTGTACAGGGAGGGGTGTTCCAGAAGCCACACCATCTCCGGTGCCCGGAACTCCCGGATCTCCGAAACCCTGGCCTCCATGAAGGCCACGGATTCTTCGTAATCGACGGGGTCGGTGGCGACGAGCCACTCCACCGGAAGAGAAGAGGATACCACCTTACTGAAGCAGGCGCGCGGGCAGATCCTTGATGCTCTGGTCAACCATGGCGCTGGCCTGGGCCGGGGTCATGTGCTCGCCGATCAGACGACGGGTCGCGGCCATGGCGATATCCACGGCCGTGTTGCGCACCTCGGCAACGGCCTGGGCCTCCGCCTGGGCGATGCGGGCCATGGCCTGAGCTTCGCGCCGCTTGATGGCCTCCTCCAGCTCGGCGGCCGATTCCTTCTTGTGGCGCAGGGCATCGGCCCGAGCCTTGGCGACGATCGCTTCCGCCTCCTTGAGAACGTCCCGCTGCTTGCGCTGATATTCGACAAGCATGGCCTGGGCATCGTCCCGCAACTGGCGCGCTTCCTCCAGCTTGCCCTTGATTTTGCGGCCACGTGCATCCAGGGCGGAGGTAACCGCCTGAACGACTCTGCGGCCGGCAAAGCCCACCACGATGAAGAAGGCAACGGCAACCCAGAACTCGGCCTGGAGGTGGAAAGGACCCGGTACGGCCTGAGCGTGACCCGCGGCCGCCGTATGACCCTGCTTCGCACCCGCCGGGGCGGCTGGATGGGAATCCTGCGCCTGTATCTTCTTGGGCTCCGTGGCCCTGGACTCCGTGGTCATCACGCGCGCTCCCCGATAGCACGATCAACAGCCGCCTTCAGCTTCGCGTCATCGACCGCGATGCCGCCAAACTTGGCCGCCGCCGCCTGGGCCACCTCCGCGGCGATCTCCCGGATATGGCTCAGAGCCTGATCCCTGGCGGCGGCAATCCTGGCCTCCCCCTCCCGGACCTGCTCCCCAAGCCGTTCGGCAACTTCCTTGTTTCGGGACTGAGTCGCGCGGGCGATCTCCTCCTGACTGGCGCGGAGAACCGCTTCCGCCTGGGAACGGGCATCGGCGACGGCCTTCTCGTAGGCCCGAACGGAGGCCTCCACCTGTGTCTTGATCTCGGCCGCCTTTTCCAGGTCCCCATCGATCCTGCTCTGCCGCTCGTCCAGCACCTCGGCGACGCGGGGCAGAGCAATCCGCGACATCACGTAGTACAGGAAGGTAAAACAGATCAGCAACCAGAAGAGCTGCGGGGAAAACGTCGCCGGATCAAACTGAGGCATTGGATCTCGTGCTCCCGATGGATCTCGTGCTCCCGATGAACTCCGGTCAGCAGCAGGCGCGACACCGGCCTCCCCGCCGGCAGAAACGCCCCTCTCTCCCCGGAGCACCGTGCCCCGCCGATGAAACACGACCCCTAGGTGCCGCGAGTCATCAGCAGGTGGCTACCGCCCGAACAGGAATCAGGCGGCAAACAGAAGGATGAGCGCCACCACCAGGGCGAACAACGCGATGGCCTCGGTCACGGCGAAACCGATCCAGCCATACAGCTCGACATTGGCCTTGGCAGCGGGGTTGCGGCCAACCGTCGCGATGAGGCTGCTCCAGATGTTGCCCACACCGATACCCGAACCGATCATCCCGATGGCGGCCAGACCGGCACCGATCATCTTCGCTGCTGAAGCGTCCATAATGTTTCTTCCCCTACCTGAACAAAAAACTGCCCTACGCGATGGCCCGCCCCCACCTTTCACGCGGCCGCCCCAATGCCTGCCGATCAGTGCATGTTGATCGCATCGTTGAGGTAGATGCACGAGAGGATGGTGAAGACATAAGCCTGAAGGAACGCGATGCCGAACTCCAGCACCGTCACGCCAACCACGGCCGCCATCGGCACGACGCCGGTCACGACCCCTCCGAAAAACCCTAGCTTTACGATGAAGGCGACGACGAAGCCTGCCAGCACCTTGAGCATGATGTGTCCCACCGTCATGTTGGCGAACAGACGCACACCCAGGCTGAACGGGCGCGACAGATAGGAAATCAGCTCGATGGGAATGAGGATCGGGGCGGTGGCGATGGGAGCTCCGTGCGGAAAAAACAGGCGCAGAAAATGCAGCCCATGACGCGAGAACCCGATGGCCGTCACGCCAATGAACACCGTCAGAGCCAGGGCCCCGGTAACGATCAGATGACTCGTGAACGTGACGCTGTAGGGCAGCAGACCCAGAAGATTGCCACAGGCCACGAACATGAACAGGGTAAAGATGAAGGGGAAATATCTCGATCCCTCCTTGCCCACGTTCTCCCGGATCATGTCGGCAATGAATCCGTAGACCACTTCAACCATGGACTGCCACCGCCCCGGCACCAGGTCACGCCCCCGCATGCCCAGGATCAGGAACCCGGAACTGACCACGACAGCGATCACCATGAACAGGGCAGAGTTGGAAAACGAGATGTCGACGCCCCCGACACTGAGCGGGATCAGCGGACGAATTTCAAACTGATGGACCGGACTAGCCACCGTTTCCCCTCTCCTGCCGCGAAACCCTACGGACCGCCCCCGGCCTTGCGGCGCATCGCCTGCCCCAGGCCCACGGAAGCATCAAGCCCTCTCACCACGCGATACACGTTCACCACTCCCGCAGCTGCGCCGAAGAACAGCAGCAGGACCATGAACAGCGGCTTCGTTCCCAGCCAGTCATCCAGAAACCAGCCGACTCCGAACCCCACCACAACCGCCGACACCAGCTCGACACTGATGCGGAACGCCATGCCGATCCCGGAAGGACCGGCCCCGCGCCCCCCGGTACGAGCCCCCTCGGGTGGTGTCTCCTCCTGGACGGCCCGCAGCCTCGCCGCAATCTCGTCCAGCGTCGGAGGAGCCTCGCGCATCTTCGGGCGCTCCGTCAACGCCACCCACTCGGCCAGACGCCGCAACCAACCCACAACGAAACGACGCCAGCGGAAGGAACGGCGGGACCTTAAGTGCAACGCCGGACTCTTGTCAAGGACGAAAACCCATATACAAGACATCGCTAATATAAGTAAAACCCATGACTGTCAGCGTATTATACGATCCGCTCGAAGTTTTGACTTCGTGCGGATGGTACTATGGAGAAGGATCGCGCAGTTTCTCGGCCGCCTTCAGATCCACCGACACCAATTGCGAAACCCCACGCTCGCCCATGGTCACGCCGTACAGCCGATCCATGCGGGCCATGGTCATGCGATGGTGGGTGACGATCAGGAAACGGGTCTGGGTTTCCCGGGTGATTTCCGACAGCAGCGCGCAGAAACGGTCGACATTGGCATCGTCCAGGGGCGCATCCACCTCGTCCAGCACGCAGATGGGCGCGGGATTGGTGAGAAAGACGGCAAACAGCAGGGACAAGGCGGTCAGAGCCTGCTCCCCCCCCGACAGCAGCGACAGGATTTGTAGCCGCTTGCCGGGCGGACTGGCCATGATTTCCAGTCCTGCCTGAAGAGGGTCCTGGGACTCGGTCAGGGAAAGATGGGCACGCCCTCCGCCGAACAGACGCCCGAACAGGCGACGGAAATGCCCGTCCACCGCCTGGAACGAGGCCATGAGACGCTCGCGTCCCTCACGATTGATTTCGGCGATGCCCTGGCGAAGCCTGGCGATGGCGTCCACCAGATCCTTTCGCTCGGCGGTCAGTCCGGCAATCTGGCCCTCCAGTTGCTCCGCCTCCACCTCGGCCCGCAGGTTGACCGGCCCCAGGGTCTCCCGCTCCAGCAGCAACCGTTCATGCTGACGTTCGGTCGTCTCAAGGGAGGGTTGGGGCACACCCGGTTCCAGTCCGGAGATTTCCGGCACCTGCTCCGGCGTGCAGGCAAGTCGTTCGGCAATGCGCCCGGCGATGACACGGCAGGCCTCTCGCCCCTGGGCCATCAGGGCCTCGCCGCGAACCCGGTCCTCCCGGGCCGCTGCCAGGACCGCCTCAGCGGCACGCAGCGCCCGGTGAGCCTCGTTCCGCCGGGTCTCCGCCACGGCCAGCCGGTCGGCCGCCTCTCGCCGCGTCTCCTCGGCGGCCACTGTCTGCTCCAGCAGGAGCCCCCGACTGGCATCGATCTCCAGCGGACGTTCGGCCAGATGTTCCAATTCCTCGACCACGGCAGCGAGGCGGTCCCGAAGCGACCGGAGCTGTCCCTCCGCCGCCGTGGCCCGTTTTTGCCAGGAGGCCGCTTCAACCCCGATCGCCTCCCGTCGACTGCGCCGCGACTCGGCATCCCGCACCAGCCGGTCGTGGGCCGAGCGCGCCTCCACCAGCGCCGTCCGCCCCTCGGCCGCATCGGCCCGCAGCACGGCAAGTCCCTGACGGGCAAGATCCAGTTCTTCAACCCCGGCGGCAGCGGCCCTGGCGTCCTCGGCAGCGGCGGTGGCCTCGGCCAGATCGGCCCGCAGCGCCCCCAGGTTCTCATCAATGGCATCCAGGCGGGATCGGGTGGCCTCCGCCTGCCGATTCAGGCGATCCCGGGCGTCCTGGGCATTCCTGCGCTCCACCTCGGCGAGACGCAGGATCTCCTGACCCCGACGTTCGGCGCTCGCGGCCCTCTCGGAGGCGGCACGGGCCTCGTTCATCCGCCCGGTGGCCACGACCAGAACGGAGTCGGCCTCCTTCAGGGCCGCCTCCATCGCCACCAGGCGATTGCGCTGCCTGAGCCGGGTCGCGGTGGTGGAGGGCGCGGACCCGGCGCGGACGGCAAAGCCATCCCAGCGCCACAGGTCGCCCTCCATCGATACTAGGCGCTGGCCGGCGGACAACCGCGGTTGCAGAACACCCCCTTCCACCTCCACCAGCCCCACCAGCGCCAACCGACGCGCCAGCGCGCCCGGAGCCTCCACGAAATCCGCCAACGGCCGGCACCCCACCGGCAGGGAGGGCAGAGGCGACAAGGACGGCAGGAGATTCCATTGCCGCCCCGCCGCAATCTCCCCTTCCCGCCCCACCGGTGCCAGCAGACCCTCCCCCAGGGCCGCCGCCACGGCCGCTTCGTATCCGGGTGTGACCGTAACATCCTCCAGAACCGGAACCAGGCCTTCCTCCATCTCCCCGTCCCCACGGGCCTCGGCATCCAGCATTTCGACCAGAGCCGCAACCTCGGCCTGAATCCGCGCCCGCTCCGCGGCGGCGGAGGCCACGGCATCCCGTTCGATCTCGAAACTCTCCCGCGCCTGGTGGTGGACCGTTCGCGCCTCCTCCGCCGCGGACAGCGCCAGATGCAAGGACTCCTCGCATCCGGCAAGACGCAAGTTCGCCTCCGTCAATGCCCCCCCGACGTCCTCGGCGGAGAGGACGACGCGCTGAGCCTCCGTCTCGGCAATGCGCACGGCCAGACGATGGCAACGGACCTTTCCCTCCTCGGCCTGACGGACGGCGGCGGCGTGACCAGCCTCCAGGGTCGCCACCTCAGCCGTCCGCCGGGCCAGTTCGGCCTCGACAACGTTGACCCTGGAACTGGCGGCGCTGAGAATGGCCCTTGCCTCCGCCTCGGCCTTGCCCTCCGCCGCTGCCGCCGTTTCCAGGGCAAGCCGTTCCTCCCGCAAACGCTCCAGGGCGGACCCCGCGTCTTCAAGACGAGCCTGTTCCCTGGCCTCGTCGGCAAGAATCTCCGCCCGGCGGCGCTCGGCCTCGCGCCGGGCGTCGGCCAGCCGGGTCATCTCGGCGTCGAGTTGTTCCCGAGCCACACCCAGACGGTGCAGGCGGGCCGCCGCCTCTGCCTCGGCCAACCGCA
The DNA here is from genome assembly GCA_046269335.1 of Alphaproteobacteria bacterium. Lineage (GTDB taxonomy): Bacteria > Pseudomonadota > Alphaproteobacteria > Rhodospirillales > Rhodospirillaceae > JADFXL01. The sequence continues at coordinate 17,486 of JBKACM010000025.1, forward strand.
ACGGCGGCATACCTTCGGCCAGGTCCGCCTCCAGCGTCGTCGCTGCGGCCGCGGTGGCGGTCGCTTCCACCACCCGCGCTTCCGCCACCCCCAGGGCC
>JBKACM010000261.1:0-3323 GCA_046269335.1 Alphaproteobacteria bacterium
TCATCGACGACCGGAAGATAATTGCGGGTGCGGTAGAGAAGCAGCATGGCCTTCATCAACGGGGCCGTGGCTTCCAGGACTGGTGCGTCCTTCTCGGCGTACTGTCCCACCGGATTGTTGGCGATGGCCGCTAATCTCTGACGCACGTCGTCGAGATTGTCGGACATGAAGGCAAGATCAAGAAGCTGGGCCAGGCTGGGCACGCCCTCATCCAGCAAGGCTGCCTTGGGCAGCAGCAACGAAAGAAACCTGTGCTTGCCGAACATACCCAGGTAGCGGCCGGCGGCATCCACCACGGGGATGGCCAGAACCTCATGCTTCAACAAATACTCCAGAGCCTTGGCCACGGTATCCGTATCCCGCAGCGTGGTCGGGTTGCTCTTCATGATCATTTCGCACGATGTATCACACCTTGCCATGAACGTTTCCCCTTGTGATCGCGTTATTATTGCTGTTTCGGAACGATCAGCGCCCGTTCCACCAGATATCAAGCCGTCGGCTCGGTCGGGCCCGCGTCGTCCTTATCCACGGGCGTTATGCCCTTGGTGAAGAAATAAAGCCCGACCGTGGCTATGGTACTACCCACCAGCAAACGGGTCAGTTCATCCGGAATCAGCAGCTCTCCGCCGGGGAGCCGGGCGATCGCCACGCCGATGACGGCGAGAGCGATGCCGGCAACCCAGACCCACCTGCGCCCTGTCGGCATCAGTGGCGGATCAGACTGACATAGATGGCCGCAAAGACGGCCGAGGTGATCACGCCACTGATATTGGCCCCCAGGGCATGCGGCATGATCATGGCCCCCCTGCGAGCCTCGGCGCACACCTTCTGTGCCACCTTGGCGGTGGTCGGAACACAGCTTACCGCCGCGATGCCGATGACCGGGTTATACTTGCCGCCGGAGGCGAAGTAGAGAATGTAGCCTCCGATCAGGCCGCCAATTCCGGACAGCAGAAGGGCCGTACACCCCAGAATCAGCAACGGCAGAACGCGGGGATCCAGGATGGTGGAGGCCTCGCACAGAATTCCCAGCAGCAGGCCCAGGAAGAAGGTGGCCCCATACAGGAAGACGTCCCCGATCAGCTTGGTGAAGGCGTCAAGACCGCTCTCCCGAACGGCGATCCCCAGGAACAGGGACAGGAACAACGGCGCCGCCACCGGGAACAGCAGGCAGAGCACGGTGCAGGAGACCACGGCGAACATGAGTTTCTGGCCGCTGGTGATGGCGGGGGGCTTTTCGATCGGCATCGGAATCGCGCGAATCCTGGCCGGGACCAGCGCCTTGATCAGGAACGGATAACCGCCATAGGTAAGTCCCAGATACAGATATCCGACCACGGTAATGGGCACGAACAGATCACGGGCCAGCATCAGGGAGGTGAACAGCACCATCGGGCCGTCGGCCCCGCCGATCATGGCGACGGAGGCAGCCTGTCCTTCGTTGAGGCCCATGGCCTGGGCGATCGGGAACGTCAGGGCGGTGCCGAGTTCGGCCCACAGGGCCAGGAACATGCTCTGAAACGGCCGCGCCATCACGAAGCCAACGTCCAGAAGCACGCCAATGCCCATGAACACCAGACAGGCGATCAAACCATTGCTGAACATGAACGTATAGATCGGCTGCAACCAGTCGATCTGGAGGATGTTCATCAGTTCGTTGGTATTGATGGTGGCGACCTCCATGGCAGAGGGCGAGCCACCGATGTCCGCGGCTGTTTTGTTGCCGGCCAGGGCATCCACCATCAGGGTGGCCATGCGCTTGTTTTCGAAGAACATCACCCCGGCGTTCACCGACGCCATGCCGAGCCCCATGGGGATCATCAGCAGCGGCTCAAGAACCTCTTTCTTGCCGAGGTAGACCAGAAGAAGCCCAAGCGCCATGAGAAACACGCGCGCAAAGGCGATTTTCGGCTCGGCCTCGACCAGTGTTGCAATACCCTGAAACAAATCCAGAAGATTAAAGTGATCCATTCCCCACATTCCCTCGTGTATCGCCCGGAAGACCGCCTGTTCCAGCCGTTCCGGTGCTGCGTGTCTCTTCCCCAAGTCCGCTCGTTGTCAGTTCGGACTCGCGCGTCCAAGTCGCCAGGACCCTCCGATCCAGGCCTACTTCCCGCTTCCTCCGAACCTCTCGATGAGAAGGGTCATGCCCCGGATCATGACCGCCACCGCCATGGAAACGGCGGCCGTCAGACCGTAGGCCAGCAGCATTTTACCGATAGGTCCACTCATTCCTTGTTCTCCCCCCTTGATGCATCGGTTTCGCTTCGGTCCCATTCTGGGGCCGGCATCGACTTTCTTTCCCCGGCCAACCGGCCGGCGATCGCCGCGGAGGTTGATATATCGTACATGCCCGTGGCAAGGAAATTTTATTCGGTGTTAATATCAACGGATAAATTTTATTTCCTGTTTACGCTCCTTCACTCCCGCAACGGGCGGGGTGGACCGAAGATATGGCCCACGAGAGGCAGTGCATCCGATACAAAATCCGGATTCGTCTGTAATAATTTGGATACGCTGTTTACCGGCTTCTCTTGAGATTCACAAAAAACCAAAAAAATAAGGGCGAGACCAAGGTCTCGCCCTTACGGTGAAGCGCCGAAAACGAGAAACGATTACAGTTCCCCGAGGATTACCTCGCAGGCGGCTCCGGACAGTTCCAAGGGATTGTCCTGGACGTGAAGCTTGGTCACCTTGCCGTTCTCCACCACCATGGAGAAACGATGGCAGCGGGTGGACATGCCAAAACCGGACGCGTCGAGGTCAAGACCCATGGCCTTGGTCAACTCGGCATTGCCATCAGCCAGCAGGCGGACCTTGCCCGCGACGTTCTGCGAATCGCCCCAGGCCTTCATCACGAACGGATCGTTGACCGCCATGCACACGATCTGGTCCACGCCCTTGTCGGCCAGCTGCTTGGCTTTTTTGACGTAGCCCGGCAGGTGCTGCTCGGAACACACCGGCGTGAACGCTCCCGGAATGCCGAAGACCACGACTTTCTTGCCCTTGAACACCGAATCGGTGGACACCTGATCGATGCCAGACTCCGTCAGTTCCTGGAAATTGCCGGCCGGAATGTTGCTGCCAACGCTGATCATAGCTGAAAAACCCCCTTGTCGAGCCAGAATGAAGAAACGTCCCGCTCCCCCGGTTTCCCTCGCGTTACCGGCCGAGCCCTGCCGTTAGATAGTGGTTCCTTAGAGAAATTCCAAGATGCAATTTGCAAAGAAATTCAAAAAACACAGTGACTGATACCAATCCGCGTTGATCGTGACCGATCAACGCCCTCAATCGCCGGCGGGGCCGTCCGGCCCCTTGGCTTG
>JBKACM010000262.1:0-3306 GCA_046269335.1 Alphaproteobacteria bacterium
TGTCGGTATCCGCGGGCTCCCAGTAGTCGAGGGAAAAAATGATCATCCCCGGGTGTCGCTGTCTCGCGCTGTCGATAAGAGAAAGGTTGTAGCGATACCCCTTCTCTTCCGTCATGCGGTAATGTTTCGTGTCGAAATCGTAATCCGAACGGAGGGACTCCGCCAACAGCATGTCAATCCGATCGCCAACGTCGGGAAGCAGTTCGAAAGCCCGATTCATCATGATCGGAATGCGGGGATAGTGGTAGCGGATGGTGCGCACCAGGCGTGCCGCAGCTTCGGTCATGCCGTGAAAACGCTTCCGGTCCACGTCCCGCTCCAGGTATGGCGGGCTGTCCAGCGTGTCAAGAAACAGTCCCTGAAATCCCTGGCGGAGGATGGCGGGAATCAACTCCTCCACGACCAGAGCCGTCCAGCGTGGATCCCGGACGTCCACGTATTTCGCACCCTGCCAGTTCTTGTTCTCGCCCACCAAATAACCGTCGGCGGCAACCCTGTCGTGATAGGGACGGCTCGCCTCCACTTCCCCAAGACTGAGGTATCCGAGAACCAACACCCCCCGGTCGGTCAGTGGCGCAAGGGGCGGATGGTGCGAGGAATCCAGAACCAGCAGTTTGTAGGGGACAAGCGCATCCGGCGGCGCTTCATCGGAGTAGTATACCGCCCACGGTGCATACAAGGCGGGCTTTTCCCCCGCCATGGCCGACGAAAACATCGACAACGTTAGCCACACCAAAAAGAACCGGCCAGCCATCCGCAGGGAGAGACGCACAACACTCGGACAGAAGAAACGGTCCACGTCAAAAATCCCCAGGATCGGGTTGTTGCTAAACTACTTGTGCAATTCCAGGGTTTCCTGGCCGTCCACCCCCAGAGCCCGAACGCTACGTCCGTTGACACTGCGTGTCAACATCACCATGATGCGCGCCGACCCGCTTGGGGGCACTGCCGTTCGTTGGGGTGACGGATTCTTGGCATGACGCAATGGTTCCGCATCTTTGGCGTCTCCGTCGTGGTAGCTCTGGCCTGGCTGGTTCCGGTGACGGCGGTCTTGGCTGGGGGGGCGCGGGTCGTGGCCGATGTCCGACCGGACGAGATGCGTTTGCGCCTGGAGTGGGAGCAGCTTCCGGCCTACACGGTCGAGACGCAGGGTCGCGAGTTGCTGTTGCGTTTCGCCTCTCCCCTGGGAGACACGGACTTCACGAAGGTCTACGAGCAGGCTCAGCCCTGGCTCAGCAGCGTGGAGGGAGGCTACGACTCTCTTCTTCTGCGGGCGGCGGAAAGCGCAACATTCGACGTCATCACCGAGGGGCGGGCCGTCATCGTCAGCCTGCATCGGGTGGCAGGGACAACGGAGGAAGGGGAGATTGCCGCCGAAGCCGACGCCGATGCCGAACGGGTCAAGAAACGCCAACATCAGCGGGAGGAAATCCTTCGCGCCCGCGCCCTGTTCGAGACCGGTTCCTATGTCGAGGCCAGGGTCATCCTGCAACGATTGATCGACGAGGATCCGGCTCTGCGCGAAGGTCATCTGGCGCTGGCGGAGGTCGAAACCCGCTCCGGTCACTGGCAATCTTCCAACAGCCTCTACAGCCGGGTTCTGGCGGAAGTGGACGATCCCGCCGCGGCCCGGGCCAAATCCCAGATTCTTTACCAGCAGGGCCAGATGCTGGAAACCCGGGGCACCTTCGTGAGCGTTCACAATGCCGACCAGCAGTGGCAGTCCCTGACCAGGGGACGGATTTTCCTGGGGAGAAACTCGGATGCCGAATTCGAGTACGAGGCCCGCAACATCGAAACGCCGGGAAAATTCATCCAACCCGATGGGGCCGTCGCGCCGTCCGGCTCCTTCTGGCGCAATCGGGTGGAGGTGCGCGGCCAGCATGAAACCGAGAACGAGCTGGAACTGGGGCTGAAGGCGACTTCGCAACTTTACGATTACGGCGGTTCCGGCAGTTATGGTGCCGACAATCTCGGTATCGGTTTCAGTGTTGCCTCGGCCGTGTCGGAGGGGACGCTCGCCGGATCGCTCACGTATCACGAGCCTTTCTGGGCATCGGTCGCCGGTCTCCTCCGGGGGGGAGCCGCGGATCGGGCTGGCCTGAAATATCATCGCATGCTCGGACGGCGCTGGACCTTTGACGGAGCCTCCGCCGCCAACGCCTATTCGATGACCCAGGATCGGGTGGAGGAGGCGACACGTACCGTATCCGGGTCCTTGGCCATCCGTCATCTGCCCGCCGTCACCGAGGGTACCTTGAGCCTGGGTTATGTTCTGGACACCGAACAACCCTGGCATATAAAGAAAACCACCAACGCACTGGGTCAGGCCTACCATCCGGCCGATCTGGCGCGGCGGGAGGTCCACGCCCTTGAACTCCTCTACGGTCGGGAGCTTCTCGATTACCTCAGCGCGGAAGGCTCGTTTTCCTATGCCTATGACCGGTTTGGCGGAAGCGGACCGGGTTTTTCCCCAAGTCTGATATGGCGTCCGGTCACCCCGGTGGAAGTCGGGGCCCAGGGCAGTTACGTTTCTATTTCAGCCGTCAACGGCGGTGCCAACAGCGCCACCACTTCCGGGCTGTTTTTTGCCAGACTGCATTTTTGATGGGAAGAACGACATGTTTCGCAGTACCAAGTCCTTCAGGCCACGGCTTGCGACGTGGTCAATGGTTTTCTTGCTGGTGTTTCTCGCCGGCTGCGCCGACTTGTACCAGGCGCGAGGGTCAAGGGTCGTCCTGCCATCGGAAAACGCTTCGATCGCCGTGGTGCCGTTCGAGAACCTGACCAATCACCAGGGTGCCGGTGTCGTTTGCGCCGAGATGACCCAGTCGGAACTCGCCGCCAGGGGCCGTTTTCGCATGGTCTCCCAGGGCAAGGTGCGGCGGATCATGGAAACGATGGACGTGAAGGATCCCGATCGCATCAAGATGACCCAGGCGGAAGCCATAGGCGAGGCCGTCCATGCGGATCTGGTGGTTGTCGGCAACGTCTCGGAGTACGGGTACCAGTATGGCCTTCGCGAGGAGCCCTCGGTGACCTTGAGCCTGCGGCTGGTTCGACTGTCGGACGGGGCCGTTCTCTGGCATGCCAGCGCCGGGCAGGTGGGGCGGGGGACCTTCAGCCGGGAAAGCGTCAGCCTAGTGGCCATGACCCTGATTCGGAAAATGGTGAGTGCCATGCTGAGGGGTCAGGATATCGCGATCCTGGACGATTCAGGAGCTGGGACGTAATACCATCCGCACGAAGTTTTGACTTCGTGCGGAGCGGGTTTCGCTCAAGCGCCGCGCGGGCTTGGCGCATTGA
>JBKACM010000263.1:0-3297 GCA_046269335.1 Alphaproteobacteria bacterium
CGCGAACGATCGCGCGGGCGCTCAATGCGCCATTCCCAGACCGTGATGAGTCAAGCTCATCTCGGTCTGGTATCAGAACAGGACATGCCGGAACGCGATGGCCAGCTTTTCCAGCTTCGTCAGCGCAACCGGTGGCGTCAGGGGCTGCCAACCGCTTTGAATCAGTCTTTCCAACAACTTCCGATACACCGCCATCATCATGGCGGGAGGCCTGACCTTGTGGCGGTCGCAGCGGGCCAGCGCCGCCCTGGCCCCGGCGAAGTGGCCCTCGGCAAGGGTGGCCAGATCGGCACACACCAGCGGCAGCGCCGGGTGGCGGATGGCACCTTCCGGGTCCAAGGGAACGCCGTGGCGCTCCAGGAACTCCCGGGGCAGGTACAGCCGGCCCCGGGCGGCATCCTCGCCGACATCACGGAGAATATTGGTCAGTTGCAATGCCCGCCCCAGCTCGTGGGCAAGCGGGTTGCCATCGGCGGCGGACAGGCCGAAGACCCGGTTGGACAGACGGCCGACGGCACTGGCCACCCGGTCGCAGTACAGATCCAGCTCGGCAAGGGTGGGGGCCCGCATCCTCTCGCGGGCATCCATTTCCATGCCGTCGATGACCGCCAGAAAATCGGAGCGGTGGAGATCGAAACCCATGGTGGCGTTGGCCAGCGCCATGCCCAGGGCATCGCTGGGCTGCCCCTCCAGGATGCGATCCACTTCCTCGCGCCACCAGGCCAGAGCCGCCAGTTTTTCGGCCTCGGTCCCACCTTCGTCGGCCACGTCGTCCACCTTGCGGCAAAAAGCGTAGATGGCGAACATCGCCTTGCGCCGTTCCACCGAGAGCATCCGCATGGCCAGATAGAACGAGGAGCCGGATTCCGCCACGAACCGCTCGATTTCCGCGGTCCCGTCCGGCGTTCCCCCCCGGGGAGCATAGGCCCGTCCCTTCCACGCCCCCCCCCGGCCAAGCCAGGTTCTCCGGGCCGAGTCCACCGTCATCAGGGTATAGAGCAGTGCCGCCGCCGGCAGCGTCAGGGCCGACAAGGGCCCCTGATCGTACAGGGCAAGGGTGGGCCGATAGGCGACGGCCATCAGCCCCCAGCCCACGACTCCGGCCGACAGCAACGGCAAGTCTCCCGGGCCGACGATCCCCGCCACCGCCGCCAGCGGCGGCAACAGGTACAGGAACGTCATCGCCAACACGGTGCCCAACAGGAACCATGGATTGTGATCAAGCTGCACATAGGCGGTGCGGGCCACCATGCGCCAGATTTCCCCCAGCCCCTCGTAGGGCCTGATGCTGCGCACCTGCCGACTGAGGCCAAGCCACACCGGCCCCCGACGCTTCAGGTTCCGACCCAGGGCACAATCATCGATCACACGATCCCGGATGGCCTCGATCCCGCCAGCGGCGGCAAGTGCCTCCCGTCGCACCAGCATGCACCCCCCGGCCGCCGCCGCCACCGGGCTGGAAGGATCGTTGACGGCCGCGAACGGATAGAGTTTCTGGAAGAAGAACACGAATGCCGGTATCAGCAACCTCTCCCAGCCGCTCTTGCATCGCAGCCAGGCCATCACCGACACCAGATCCAGCCGCCGCCCCTCGGCCCGGGCCACCAGCATGGAGAGAACCTCGGGCTCGTAGACGATATCGGCGTCGGTCAGCAGCAGATACCGGGCCTCCGGCATCTCCCGCTCCGCCTGCGCAACCCCCTGGGCCATGGCCCAGGTCTTGCCGGTCCAACCCGGTGGCAGCGAGGTGCCGGCCAGAACAGAAACGGCATCCCCCCTGTCCCTGGCAACCGCCGTGGATCGGACGACGTCGGCCGTACCGTCCTGGCTGTCGTCATCGACAACCATGATACGAAAGTCCCCGGCATACCGCTGATCGAGAAGCGAACCGACGGCATCACCGATGCCGGCCGCCTCGTTGCGGGCGGGAATGACCGCCACCACCGATGGCCAGGAGACGACCGTCGTCTCCGACGGTACCAGACGCTGATCGGCCCGCCAGAAACCGGCGCGGAACAGCAGCAAGCCGCCCCAGGAGAGGGCGGCAAGCCAGGAGAGGGCAAGAAAAACGACGGACCAGGTCTGCATGGCTCCGAATTCTTCGTCAAACCCGGTCAGATGGCTCCAGGACCCAAACTACGGCCCCATTCTCAACGAATCGCCCGGACGGCCTCGTCCTCGGGCAATGACGCGGCGGTGGCAAACCCACTGACGTCCTCGTAACTGATCTCCACAGTGGGGACCGCCGCGTCGTTTTCGGCACGCCTGACCTCCGCCTTGCGGTGCTGCCGATACAGGCTTCGCAGGCTGGCATAATAGTCGATGGAGGTCTTTTTCAGATCGGCGAGGGTGTCAAGATACATCTCCCGCGTGTCAACCCCTTCCACTGCGGCCTTGCCGATCGAGCCGGCCAGCGGCACGGCCGGACCCAGCAGATTGGTCGGATCAATGATGAAGTCGACCCCCTTGCCGGCCCCATCGCGGACATTGGAGGGGCCGAACAGCGGCAACACCAGGTAGGGGCCCTCCGGAGTTCCCCAGGAAGCCAGAGTCATGCCGAAATCGGACTTGTGGTGCGGTGTGCCTCCCATGTCGGCAAGGTCGAACAGCCCCAGCACGCCGGTGGTGGAATTCAGGATGAAACGACCGACCGTGTCCGCCGCCCGTTGCCCCTCCAACTGGAGAACGTCGTTGACGAACACCAGGGGTTCGGAAAGGTTGGTCAGGATATTGCGGATGCCGATGCGTACCCGGTCGGGCACATAGTCACGGTAACCGCGTGCCGCCGGTTCGAACACGTACCTGTCGGCGGCATCGTTGAAAGCGAAAACGGCGCGGTTGGTAGGCTCGATCGGATCGTTGGTTTCCTGAAATTCGGCCAGCGCCTCCGGATCGGACACGGGCGGTGTCGCGCACGCGCCCAGGATCGCCAGCAACGCCACTGCCAGGCCACGCTTGATCCTCCGCGTCGTCAACGCACCCCTCCTCCGACAAGCCACACGCCCACGTCTTCGCGGCGCAGAGTGAACATGCCACACTCGGCCCCGGGACGCCAGCCCTCACCCGCGAAGACCCGATACCTTCATCAGCTTTTCACCACTCGATCTTGTCGACGTTCTGAAAAGTGATGTCCCCGTGTTCGGTGTGGATGGTGCCGCTGTGGCCCTTGACATCCACCGAGCCGTGGTCGTGGTTGTCCACGACCGCTTGACCGTCCACCTGCAAGGTCCATCCCTCATGACCTGTGGTCTGCCCTGGTCCACCGTGCATGTCCACGGCCTCCAGCCAGTTCTTTCC
>JBKACM010000264.1:0-3291 GCA_046269335.1 Alphaproteobacteria bacterium
ATCCCCCAGCGGACGCCAACGATTCGGAACTCGTCATCACCACCGCCGCCGGGGTTTCCCACACCTTTACCGTCGAACTGGCGGTAGATGACAAGCAGCGGGAAACCGGGCTCATGTTCCGGCATTCACTGGCCCCGAACACGGGCATGCTGTTTTATTTCGGCACCGTAATGCCGGTGTCCATGTGGATGAAGAACACCTTCATCCCCCTGGACATGCTGTTCATCGCCCCATCCGGACGGATCGTCGGCATCGCCGAGCGGACGATACCCCATTCCCTGGACGTAGTCAGCGTGCCCGAGCCGGTGATATCGGTGTTGGAGGTCAACGGTGGCACGACAGCACGCCTGGGCGTGAAACCCGGCGACAGAGTACGCCATCGGTTCTTCCCGCAAGACGCCCCCTGACCCTACCCCCTACCCTATCCCTCTTCCCCACTGCCAGCCCCCCTCCACCGCCGCCAACGCCCACTCATGGACGGCGTTGGCCTTGCGCTCCCGACCGGCGGTGTAACGCAGCACCACCGTGTGGCAGGGGGCGTTGCTGCGAGGTCTCAGGTCCTGGATGCCGCGTTCCAGATTGGAAGCAATCTCTATCTGGTCGCCAAGCCAGGCCACCAACTCAGGCTCTCCCAGGGCAGAAGACAGATACTCCCGCACCCGCCGCCATTGCTCGCTTCGCGGCAGGGTCTCGGGAACTCGAAAGGGATGTTCCCGTATTATTTTGTGAATCAAACCCCACTTGTGGCATTGCAGAATGGCCCGGTCCAGGACCGGAGTGGCCATGTCCTGACCTGCCTCGATTTCCCTGAGTTTCATCAGCTCCCGAGCGCCGGGCAACTTCCGTCCAGCCACCCCTGCCTCCGATGCTCCCTACCCGGCTTCGGCCTCGGCCTCGGCCTCAGCCGCCGAGAAATGGGTGAGATACTTGCAGCCGTAGTGACGAATTTCAAAAAACTCCAGGTTCTCCACCCCGGGTTTGAAGCTCCGGAAATTCTTGGCGATTCCCAGCGAGGCCGCGCTCTCCAGGGCGCTGATCAAGCGGGTGTCCATATCCAGAAACGTCGGACCGGCGATCCAGCGGCGCATCTGGTTCCGGGTGAGGAAAAAGCATCCGGAGTGAACATTGGAATTGGACCTGAAAACAAATTCCCGCCCCAAAAACGGGGCCTTCACTTCGATGGGATCGATGATGACCGACTTCAATTCCTTGTCGAGATATTTCTTGAAGGGCTCTCGATACACTGTTTCCTCATACCGGTTCGGAAGCAAACAGTAACCATCACCATATTCGTTCGCAAACCATGATATTTTGTCAAAAAACATAGAATCTTCTATAATAAGGTCATCCTCCATATAGCAGAAAAAGTCATAATCGTCTATATTGTCACGCAATGCCTTGTGACATTCAAACCCGATCATCATGTTCTGGCACGTGACGTACTTTACATTGTACAGGGTGCGAGGTATCCCAAGAAAATCAAGGATATTGTTTCCTTCCTTGCACATTATGATGATGTCGGCATGAATCCCCCTCATGCCGTTCCTGAATTTCATGTTGATGGCCATTATGGTCTGCAACAGCCCGACGATGCGGGACGTCGGGTCCACGGACTGGCTGTCATAGCATCCGGTTCCAACGGGAACCGGCGCATAGAAATGGGGAATCGTTATCAATATTCTCATCAGTCGCGAACGCCCCTCGATGCGCGATGCCGGATGGCCCGGCCATCTCAATTCGGCCGGAGAACTTAGCAAAAAAGCCCTATTTATTGAAATTTTTTTATTCCGGTCACGATAACCTCAGACTATCCTCGCCGCGGCACTGTCGGAAACTCACCCGGGTGGGAGCCTTCGGATTTCATGACATCACGCTTTCTCACCCTTGGCGTCTCGGTTCTGTCCCTGCTGGTCGTTGCTGCCTGCGCCACCGACGGCACGTCTTCTCCCACCGCTGGCGGCACGGGTGCCGCCAAGGTCTCGAAGAAACCCTTTCCGGAACCGAAGCCCGGCGAGAAGGAGTTGCTGCTGGACGCCGAGGATACGGCTCGACTCGTAGGCGGAAACAGCCTGGTGGGAATCTTCCCCGGAGGGACCGCGTTCGTCGATCACTGCGCTGTTGGCGGAGTCCTGGAAGGCACCACCAACCATCCCAAGTTCACCGCCGATACCGGAACGTGGCGGGTCAACGAAAAAGGCGAGATGTGCCGCAAGTGGAACCGCTGGTATGGCGGAAAGGAGTACTGTCGCAGTATCTACGCGACGGGAAAGGGCGGGTACCAGGAGTACGACGCCTCCCGCAAGATTGCCATCACCTACAGAGTCCGTGACGGCAAGGTCCCGCTTGCCTCATCGTCGAAAAAATAGCTCGGAAAAGACCTCGTCTTTACGTCCAGAAGAAACTTGACGACCCGCAGGGTCGTCCATAGCATCCCGGGCTGGGTCACGGTCCCCCAACGGGTCGCGCACCTTCTGCAAGGGAGGGTTTGAAGGCATGAATGTTTCCTCGCGGCCGACGGTACGGCCAGGCAATCCGAATTTCTCTTCCGGCCCCTGCGCCAAGCGGCCCGGTTGGTCCGTCCAGTCTCTCACCCCCGCCCTCATAGGCCGTTCCCATCGGGCGAAACCCGGCAAGGCCCGCCTTCAGGAGCTTATCGACCGTACCCGCGCCCTCCTGGGGATACCGGCGGATTGGCGGATCGGCATCGTCCCCGCCTCCGATACCGGGGCGGTGGAGATGGCCCTGTGGACCATGCTGGGCGCGCGTGGCGTCGACATGCTGGCGTGGGAGAGTTTCGGCGAGGGCTGGGTCACCGATGTGGTGAAACAGCTCAAGCTCAAGGACGTTCGGGTGTTCAAGGCCGATTACGGCAAGCTGCCGGACCTGTCACAGGTGGACCGTGATCGGGACGTGGTCTTTACCTGGAACGGCACCACCGCCGGCGTGAGGGTGCCTGATGGCAACTGGATACGGGATGACCGCCAGGGCCTGACCTTCTGCGACGCCACCTCCGCCGTGTTCGCCATGGATCTGCCCTGGGACAAGCTCGATGTCACCACCTACTCCTGGCAGAAGGTGCTGGGGGGGGAGGCCGCACACGGCATGCTGGTGCTCTCGCCCCGCGCCGTGGCCAGGCTGGAGAGCTACAGCCCGCCATGGCCGCTGCCAAAGATTTTTCGCATGACCAAGGGCGGCAAGCTGATCCAGGGCATTTTCGAGGCGGAAACCATCAACACTCCGTCGATGATCGCTGTGGAAGACCACATCGACGCCCTGAAGTGGGCCGAGTCC
>JBKACM010000265.1:0-3251 GCA_046269335.1 Alphaproteobacteria bacterium
GTTGTGCATATCGGAGCTTGAACAATTCCATCATTTGTTTCAATTGTTTGGACAACGTCAATACTAACATTCCCTTGGGAATCTGTATTGTAGCAATATTCTCCATCTAAAAGAGGATTACTATTTGGTTGATTTGGGTTACTTTTAATATTTACCGCAGTCGCACAATTAGATAATGAATCTAAAACATTGGCCAATGAGGAGTTAGTTTCAGTATCATCACCTTCAGATGGGACATTATCTTCAACTTGGTCGTCACTTTTATTTTTACATTTACATCTTTCACATCCATCTTCAGTTGACAATAGTAGAGAAGCCAGCAGCCACGAATAGGACCGCACCACGTAGGACGTCCAAAAGGGTAGAACCGCCAGCAGCAACGCCAGCCTCTGCCACCGCGCCGGCACGCGAAACGCGATGATCGCCGCCAGTGGATAGGCCAGCACGACGGAAACCACCGTGACGACCACCGTGATCTCCAGCGAATTGATCAGAGCCTTCAGCATCGTCCAGTCGGTGAAGATGCGGACGTAGTTGCCGGGATCGAAACCCCGCACCACCTCGCGCCCTTCCATATGGGCGAATGACAGCGCGACCATCGCGGCAAAGGGCAGGACAAAGAAGGCGACCGTCCAAAGCAGGGCAGGGGCCACAAGGCCCCAGCCCAACCTCCGTTCTGCTCGCGCCAAATTCACTGGTTCAGCATTTCCGTCCACATGTCCTGCATCGCGGTATCCAGCGCCGCATCAGGAATAGGATAAAGCTGCGCCCGCTTCAGGAATTCGGGCTGTTCGTTCCAGCGCAGGACCTGCCGCTGCTCCACCGTCAGGGCGTCGCCCGCCTTGGCGTTGGACGGCATCCCCCAGTAGCAGGACGATGTCGCCAGCCGCGCCTGACCTTCCGGCGACACGATGTATTTCACGAATTCCAGCGCCAGATCCGGCTGCGTGGACCCCACCACAACCCCGATCGACTGGGCCCAGCGCAACCCGCCCTGCTTCGGGATCGTCCAGTCAAGGTTGGGGTTTTCCGCCGCCAGCACCGCTGTCAGCCACTCCCCGCCACCGACGACGATATCCACCTCGCCCGTTGCCAGCGCCGTCTGCGCCGACACCACATCGGCAACCTGCTTGGACGCCGCACGCAGTTTGAAAAGCGGCTCCTTCAGGCTGCCAAGATTGTCCGCCGTGATATCCGCCGTGTTGACCCCCTGACCCAGCGCCACCAGCCCCAGCACGGGCAGGTAGTAGTCATAGATGCCGATCCGCCCGTCATACTTGTCCGAGGTCAGCGCCGCCATGTCCTCCATGTCGGCCGGATCCACCTTCGTCTTGTCGAAGGAAATCGTGTTGTAACCGAACTTTTCGGTCACGGCGTAGGTCTTGCCGTCCACGGTGTTGTTTTCGGCCATCACCACTTCGGGAAAGAAATCTGCCGTCGGCAACTGGTCCGCCGGAAGCTCGGCAAGGAAACCGCCCTCGACCGCCCGCTTCACATCCACCGCGTCGATCACCAGCACGTCCCAGTCGCCCGGCTGCGACCGTTCAAGGATCGCCAGACCCGCTGCCGTGCCTTCGTATTCCTTCAGGTTGACCGTCACACCGAACTTTTCCTCGAACGGTTCCACCAGCGCGGGGTCGGTATGGTCGCACCAGACCAGCGCGTTCAACTCCTGCGCAAAGGACGGGGACACCGTTGCCACCAACGAAACCGCAGTCAGGGACAGGCTAAGCGTACGTGCCATTTCTCTCTCCATGTCGGGGGTGCGGGCGCTTCCACGTCGCCCTTTGGAAAAAGAATTGAGTTCGTTCATTTTTGAAGTCAATGTCAAAATAAGGGCGATTTGAGAACGGTTGCAATGACGGGACTGCGCGAAAGACAAAAGGCCGACAGGACACGGCGCATCCTCGAAGCCGCGTCCCGCCTGTTCCGCGACCACGGTTATGGCGCCATCCGCATCGAAGACATCGCCCAGGCAGCCGAAGTGTCGGTCGGCACGCTGTACAATTACTTCACCAACAAGGGTGACCTCCTTCTCGCCATCGTGTCGATGGAGGTGGAAGAGGTACTGGAAACCGGCAAATCCGTCGTCGCCGACCCCCCCGCCGATATCGCGCAGGCGTTGGCCCGCCTGATCGGGATCTACTACGACCACTCCCTTTTCTATCTGTCGAAAGAGATGTGGCGCACCGCAATGGCCATATCGATCGAGGCGCCGGAAACCCCCTTCTCTGCCCGCTACACCGCACTCGACGCATTGCTGACGGCACAGGTTTGTGACCTGATCCGCGAACTCCAGCGCCGCGGTTACGCCCGCCCCTGTCTCGAGGCCGAGGCGATGGGACAGGTCATCTTCAACAACCTCAACCAGATGTTCATCGAATTCGTGAAACAGGACGACATGCCCGTCGCCGACCTGCACGCTGCCACGGCCCGCCAGAACGCGATCATCGCCGAAATGCTCACCCCGCGCTGACCTGCCCTTTACGGCCCGCCCCCGCCACGCCTACCTTCGCCCCGAACCGCAGGGGGAATACAGATGCTGCACGCCTACCGCGAAGCTCAGGGACGCCTGATCCGACTAGCCCCCGAAGCGGCGCTGTCCGATGCCGTCTGGATCGACCTGCACACCCCGACCGATGCCGAAACCGCCGCCGCAGCAGCGCTGGGCGTGGAAATCCCCACGCTCGACGACATGGAAGAGATCGAAATTTCCAACCGCCTCTACCGCGAAGGCGGCACCGACTACATGACGATCCAACTGACGGGCCATTCCGAAACGAACGCTCCGCTTGCGGGTCCGATCACCTTCATCCTGACCGCACAGCGGCTGATCACGGTGCGCCACCACGCCACCCGCCCCTTCGAAACCTACCCCACCCGCGCCGACAAGGTCGGCGGACATTCTGCAAGTTCGCGCTGCTGATGACTCAGGTTATCTATTTATGGACGCTGCCTCTTACTATGTCGGCGGCACCGCAGGTGTGACTGCGGGACCATTTACCTCCATTACTTCCATTACTGTTGTTGGTGGTATCGTTACTGATATTCAAGGCTCTTAACTTTTTATGACACGCACCATTACCCTCGACCTCCCTGCTGACCTCGCCGCCACGCAGCAGGCTATTTTTCAAAATGCCGAATCCCATCTTGCTTAATTCAACAATCTATATGCAACACGAAATCACATTGACCCTTGGTGCCCGCCTTCTTGCTCATTCCGTTCTTTCCATCCCAGAACAGTTCAAAAC
>JBKACM010000266.1:0-3247 GCA_046269335.1 Alphaproteobacteria bacterium
AGCTCAAAAGCGGTTTCGTAGCTCCGTTTCAGGGAAGGGTCCTGGTCCTCCTTGCGCAACAGACAGTCGCCGATGGCCAGCACCTCGATTTCGGTACCCATGAAACAGCGAAAGGCATCCTCCGGCGAACCCACGATCGGCTCGCCACGCACGTTGAAACTGGTGTTGACCACCACCGGACAGCCGGTCAGGTCCCGGAAGCGGGAAATCAGGGCGTGATAGCGCGGGTTGGTTTCGGCATGCACCGTCTGGATGCGAGCGGAATAGTCCACGTGGGTCACCGCCGGAATTTCCGAGCGGACGACGTTGAGCTTGGCGATACCGAACAGCGCCTGCTCGGCCTCGCTCATGGCCCGTCGCCGGTTCTGCACCACCGGAGCCACCATCAGCATGTAGGGCGAATCCGTATCCATCTCGAACCACTCGACCACATGCTCGCGCAGCACCGAAGGCGCGAACGGGCGGAAACTTTCGCGGTACTTGACCTTCAGGTTCAAAGCCGACTGCATGCCCGGAGACCTGGGGTCCCCCAGAATCGAACGCCCGCCAAGGGCGCGTGGGCCGAACTCCATGCGCCCCTGGAACCACCCCAGGGCCTTGCCGTCCGCCAGGGCCAGGGCACTGGCTTCCAGCAGGTCCGGTTCGGTCAGGACGGAATAACGGGCCCCGACCCGGGTCAGGCGAGCCTCGATTTCCTCCTGGGAAAACTCCGGACCGAGATAGGCTCCCTGCATGGCATCGTGGCCGGCGGACCGCGCCGCCCTGGGCCGCCCCAGGTGCTGGTGGGTTGCCGCCAGGGCCGCCCCCAAGGCCCCACCGGCGTCCCCAGCTGCCGGCTGGACCCAGACGTTTCGAAAGGCTCCGTCCCGCAGAATCTTGCCGTTGGCCACGCAGTTGAGCGCCACGCCTCCGGCCAAGCACAGATTGTCTCCGCCATACTCCCTGGCCAGAGACCGGGTCAGGCGCAACACCACCTCCTCGGTAACGGCCTGAACCGAAGCGGCGAGGTCCATGTGACGCTGGGTCAGCGGCTCTTCCGGCCGACGGGGCGGCCCCTCGAACAGGGCGTCGAACCGGTCGTTGGTCATGGTCAGGCCGGTACAATAGCCGAAATAGCCCTGATCGAGACGAAACGAGCCGTCCGCCTTCACGTCCATCAGCTTGTCCAGGATGCGGGAAGCGAAGCGCGGCTCACCGTAGGGGGCCAGCCCCATCACCTTGTATTCGCCGGAATTGACCTTGAATCCGGTATGGTAGGTGAACGCCGAGTACAAAAGTCCCAGAGAATGCGGAAAATGCATCTCCTTGACCAGTTCCAGGGCGTCACCCTGACCCAACGCGACCGAAGTGGTGGCCCACTCACCGACCCCGTCCATGGTCAGAACGACGGCTTCGTCAAAGGGCGAGGGGTAGTAGGCGCTGGCGGCGTGACTGAAATGATGCTCCGAGAACGAAAGTTTGTCCAACCCGCCAAAATCCGGATGGATGGCCTTCAGCGCCCCGGCCAGTTCGTCCTTCTGAAACAGCTTCTCCCGCAGCCACAGCGGCATCGCCTTGCGGAACGAGGCGAACCCCCGTGGGGCGAAAGACAGGTAGGTTTCCAGCAGTCGTTCGAATTTCAGGAACGGCTTGTCGTAGAAGGCGACGACGTCCACCGCCGGAAGTTCCACCCCCCCCCTGACGCAGGCAGTAACCGACGGCCTGGGCCGGAAAGCCCGGGTCATGCTTGCGTCGGGTAAAGCGCTCCTCCTGGGCGGCGGCGACGATACGACCATCCCGTACCAGTGCCGCGGCGCTGTCATGGTAATAGGCGGAAATTCCCAGGACCAGCACGGCGTTACCTTCAGACTCTCAGAACAGCGTGTAGAGAAACGGGGCTATCGCCGAACCCTCGGCCACCAGCAACAGACCCGCGAAGATCCCCAGAATGACAAGGAGCGGAGCCAGCCAGAACTTTTTCCGGTGCTGGAGAAAAGCCCAGAATTCGGACAAAAAGGACATCGGATATTCCCTAGAACTGACGTTTCATCGAGCCGGGAGCCGGGCTGGGGGAGGGACGCGCGATCCAGTAGGAGGCCACCTCCGGTTCGAGCTCCAGCCGTAGCGGCACCTTTCCCAGCCACCGGAGAAGAAGCGCCAGAGGAGAGAGGGCACCGAAGAAAATCAAGCCCATCACCACCGGACTCACCCCCCTGTGCAGCAACAGGCCAAATTGATACCACACGCGGTTCATCGGCCCCAACCACGCGGGACGTACCAGCGCCACGGCCAGAAAACCCGTTGCCAGCGCGACGGCCCAAAGACGCGGCGGCTCCCCCTTCCACAAGGGGGCCAGTGCCGGCAACAGGGATACACAGGCGAACACCAGACCGAATGAACGGTCCGCACCGATCCGGGCCGCGGGCCGCTGCCCCGGGGGCTCGATGGGGGACGAGACAGTCATGGCCGTCGCGCGTACTCCTTAAGGGTTACTACGGCACCTCTACTGTCTTACACTCACAATAGACCAAAAGCGAGCGTCAACCTCGCGCTTCCTGCTGGAATACTGCCGGAATCGCGGGAAGGCGGTCCGCTCCCGCAGGTCTCCGGCGGAAGCGGACGATGGTCGTGAGAAAAATCAGTGGTGCATCCACTGACCGCCGTTGACGTCCAGGTTGACGCCGGTGATGAACCCGGCCTTGTCGGAAGCGAGATAGGTCACGGCAGCCGCGATTTCCTCGGGCGTTGCCAACCGGCGCATGGGAATGTGGCCCTTGATATCCTCCAGAATGTCCTTCGGCACCTGGAGCATCATCTCCGTCGCGGTATACCCGGGAGAAACCGAATTGACGGTGACACCGTGGCGCGCCCCCTCCTGGGCCAGGGACATGGTGACACCGTGCATCCCGGCCTTGGAGGCGGCGTAGTTCACCTGACCGAACTGCCCCTTCTGACCGTTGACCGAGGCGATGTTGATGATGCGGCCATAGTTGCGGTCCAGCATCCCGGCCCAGAACTGACGGGTGACGTTGAACACGCTGTACAGATTGACCTTCAGGACCATGTCCCAGTTCTCGAACGGCATTTTCTTGAAGGCGGAGTCGCGAATGATGCCGGCGCAGTTGACGAGAATGTCCACCTGACCAAAGGACTCGGCCACATTTTTCGCCAGTTTCTCGCACGACGCGAAATCGGCGACATCGGCCTCGAACAGACCGACTTCCTGCCCCATCGACCGCCTGGCCCCCTGCCAACCGTCGACCTTGCC
>JBKACM010000267.1:0-3243 GCA_046269335.1 Alphaproteobacteria bacterium
CCTCGCGAACCACACGGGCCCCCAGCGCTTCCATCGCCGTTGCGGTGCGCAGGACGTCCTCACCCTCCAGAAGGCCGGAAATGACGGTTTCTCCTACCGCTGTGGCCCCGATCATCAGGGCGCGATGGGAGATGGACTTGTCGCCGGGGATTCCTATCGTGCCGCGAAAGGTCGTGGTCCGGGAGGAGAGAAGCGGATGGGTGGCCATGGGGGCATTCCGGCTGTCGTCGGGGAAGTCAAAGGCGTTTTTTCGGCCCAAAAGGGCCACTCCTGTTTGGTAGCACAGCCAGTTCGGCGTTGGTAGCAGGATGGCGTTGGCGGCCAGGAGGGCGGTCAATCCTGACCCCGGTTGTCTTTTTGCTTTTGACACGTGTCGGAGAACATGGCAAATGGCCGAACCCTGGCACAGGGAACCGCGGGAGGAGACCAGGTGGCGAAACCAGAGTGGGGACTGAAGCGGACGTGTCACGGTTGCGGCGCACGCTTTTACGATCTGAGGCGCAGCCCGGCCCATTGTCCGAAATGTGATGCCGAGTTCGAACCGGACGTGCCGGTAAGGACGCATCGGGCTTCCACGGCCGCGGCAACCAAGAAATCCAAGGTGCCGGTGGTGGTGATCGAGGCACGGGAGGACCTGGGAGTTGGTCCGGTCGATCTTGACGAGGACGTGATTCTCGGCGACGTCGATGACGAGACGGAACTCCTGGTCGATGCCGACGCCGACGATGCCGAGCTTGAGGAGGTGGAGGCCGAGGATGACGACGACACCCTGATGGAGGATGCGTCGGATCTGGGGGGGGACGACGACGATATGGCCGAGGTGATGGAACATCTGGAGACCGACGCTCGGGACACCTGAGCCGATACGGGGTGAAATTTGTTGTTGCGGCTTCGGGAGGGTTTCAGTAAGTTGGCACCCCTGCGGTCGGGGGCGGCTGTGACCGGTTTCCGGTGGTTGCCGCTGCCTGTCCGTCGCGGGTGTCCTTGGGGTACATAGTGGGGCCGTAGCTCAGTTGGGAGAGCGCTACAATGGCATTGTAGAGGCCGTCGGTTCGATTCCGTCCGGCTCCACCAGGGACAGAAGGTTTGAAGGCGAAGGGTTTGAGGGACAGAAGACTTGGCTGGGGAACCGGTTGAGTCTTTTTTTCTTTGGGGGGCATGTCGTCACCTGCGGTGGCGGCGTGGCCGGAGACGGGCAGGTTGTCGGTCATGTCGAGACACAATAGTCACAAAATATTCATGGCTGCGATCCTGAGAAGAACGCCTCTCAGGGGAAGTACCTAGTTCGATATTGACATGCGGTGAGTCCCGGTGTCTTCTTGCTCGGGCTCAGCCGGAGACTGACCGCGTGCGGGTGAGCGTCGCCGGCGTGCGGGCCTGTTTGGCGTGGCTGCCTGAGTCAGAGATGGGGTCCTGAGTCAGAGGTGGGATGATGTCGTCGGAGCGGCGTGTTTTTTTGACCGGCACGGAGCGGCGGTTCGCGGACAACGAGATTATCGTCTCCAAGACCGATCCTGCCGGCGTGATCACCTATGCGAATGAGGTTTTTCAGCGCATGGCGGGATACGACGAAGGTGAACTGCTCGGAAAACCCCACAGCATCATCCGTCATCCCGATATGCCGCGCTGCGTGTTCAAGCTCCTGTGGGATACGATTGCCGCCGGACAGGAAATTTTCGCCTATGTCGTCAACCGGGCGAGGAACGGCGACCACTACTGGGTTTTTGCCCACGTGACGCCTAATTTCAGCCCGAGTGGCAAGATCATCGGTTATCACTCCAGCCGAAGGTCTCCGGATCGCGGCGCGGTGGAGGCGGCGCGAGGGCTGTACGCGGCGTTGCTTGCCGAGGAGAAGCGGCACGGCGATCCCAAGGCCGGGCTTTCCGCCTCGTTCAACATGTTCGTCGATCTCCTGGGCCAGAAGGGAGTTGGCTATGACAAGTTCGTCCTCGGTCTCTAGGGCGTTTTTCGCCCTGGCTGTGTCCGCGCCGCTTGCCGTGGTTCTGGCCGTGATGGCTGCCGTGCGCGGGGAGTGGGGCGCGTTTGCGGTGGCTCTCGGTCTTGTCGCCGTCACCCTGGCGGGGGTCGTCTTCCTTCGCCGGGCCATGGAACAGATCGGTGTTGCCAGTCGTGCCCTGGACAAGGTTTGCAACGGCCTCCTGGATAGTCGGGTCATCGGCATTCGCGAGGGGGGTGAGCTTGGTGCCGTGATGCATGGTGTCAACGCGCTTCTCGATCTGACCGAGGCCTTTGCCAAGGAGGCCAATACCGCCATGGCCTATACGGCAAAGGGGAAGTATTTTCGGCGCATCCAGTTGAAGGGCATGCGTGGGGAGTTCGCCCAGTACGCCCAGACGGTCAACAGCAGCCTGGAAACGATGGAACAGACGACCCAGGCCTTCATCAAGGGCGTCACCGCGATCGGGGACAACATTCTGGGCGTGGTCGACTCGGTGACCAGTACCGCGAAGCATCTTCGGGGAGAAGCCGACGACATGAGCAAGGCCGCCAGCAGCTCCAGTACCCAGGCGACCACGGTCACCGGTGCGGCGGAACAGGCTTCCGCGAACGTGGAGCAGGTGGCGGTGGCGACCGAGCAGGTCTCTTCCCATATCGCCGAGGTGGCGGAACAGGTATCGCGCTCGGCGAGGATGGCGGCGGCGGCGGTGGAACGGGCTGCCAGGACGGATGACACCATCCGCAGTCTGTCCGAAGCGGCGCAGAAGATCGGCGAGGTCGCCCAGCTTATCGCCCAGATTGCCAGCCAGACCAATCTCCTGGCGCTGAACGCCACCATCGAGGCGGCGCGGGCCGGGGAGGCCGGCAAGGGCTTTGCCGTCGTTGCCAACGAGGTCAAGCAGCTTGCCAATCAGACGGCGCGGGCAACGGAGGAAATCGGCCAGCATATTGCCGCCATCCAGAACGCGACGGTGGACTCCGTATCGGCATTGCGGGAGATTGGCTCGGCGATTCGCGACATCAACGATATCGCCTCTTCGGTGGCGGGTTCCGCCGCCGAGCAGGGGAGCGTCGTGCGCACCATCAGCGCCAATGTCCGTCAGGCGGCCTCTGGCGTTCACACCGTGGCCGAGACTATTTCCCGCGTCGCCGAGGGCGCGTCCACCACCCAGCATGGGGCTACGGAAGTGCTTTCCGCCGCCTCCGACCTGACCCAGAAGGCTGGGAAGCTTCGGGAAGACATCAGCCTGTTCGTCGACGACATCTGCCGACGCAGCCTGTGAT
>JBKACM010000268.1:0-3233 GCA_046269335.1 Alphaproteobacteria bacterium
AGCCAAGGGGCCGGACGGCCCCGCCGGCGATTGAGGGCGTTGATCGGTCACGATCAACGCGGATTGGTATAAGGTACCGTCATGACCGGTCCAGTTGTCGTCTTCGACCGTCCCACGCTGCGGCTTCGTCGTAACCGTGCGGCGGAGCGTTTTTCCGACCACGATTTCCTGTACCGGGAAGTCGCCGAGCGCCTGCTGGATCGTCTGGATGACATCACGCGGAAATTTCCATTGGCTCTGGACCTGGGTTGCCTCGGGGGCAGCGTGGCCCAGTGCCTGAAGGGCCGGGGCGGCATCGAGACCCTGGTACAATGCGAACTGGCGGAGAACATGGCACGTCGCGCCGACCGTGTCGCCGCAAAAGCCGGCCTTCGAGCCCTGACGGTGGTCGGCGACGAGGAGTTCCTGCCCTTTGCCGAGGGCAGCTTCGATCTTGTCGTAAGCAACCTGAATCTGCACTGGATCAACGATCTTCCCGGGGTCCTGATCCAGGCCCGGCGTGCCCTGAAACCCGATGGCCTGTTTCTGGCGACCCTGCTGGGTGCGGGCTCCCTGGCGGAGTTGCGCGAATCGCTGGCAACGGCCGAAACTGCCCTCGAAAACGGTCTGAGCCCCCGCGTTTCGCCGTTTCCGGACGTGCGCGACGGTGCGCATCTTCTCCAGCGGGCCGGGTTTGCGATGCCGGTGGCCGATACCGACCGCATCGTCGTCCGTTATCGGGATTTGTCGCGGCTGATGGCCGATCTTCGCGGAGTCGGCGCCACCAATGCCGTGGCCCTGCGCCGCAGGAACTTCAGCCGGCGTGCCACCCTGGCGGCGGCTATGGCCGCCTATCAGGACCGATACGCCGACGCCGAGGGACGCTTGCCGGTCACCTTCGAAATCCTTACCCTGACCGCCTGGGCGGCTCCGGAGGAAACCTGATCCATGCGTTTTCCGTCTCCCCTGGTACGGGGTACCCTGGTGCGCCGATACAAGCGGTTCCTGGCCGACGTGGAACTGGCCGATGGCAGTGGCGTCGTGGTCGCGCACTGCGCCAACTCCGGTTCGATGCTGACCCTGCGCGAGCCCGGATCCGAGGTCTGGCTGTCTCCGGCCACCGGAGCCGGCCGGAGTTGCCGGTACACCTGGGAGCTGGTCCGCTGTCGGGAGGGTCTGGTCGGGGTCAACACCGGTCTGCCCAATCATCTGGTCGCCGAGGCCATCGGACGGGGCCATATCTCCGAACTTGCCGGTTACGGCTCGCTGCGACGGGAAGTGAAATACGGCAGCGGCTCGCGCATTGACCTGTTGCTGGAGGACCCGTCCCGTCCGGCCTGCTACGTCGAGGTCAAGAGCGTAACCCTGCGGCGCGGTTCCTCTTCCGATCCGGTGGCCGAATTTCCCGACGCCGTCACGGCCCGCGGTACCCGCCACCTGAAAGAGCTTGCCGCCGTCGCCAGGGCCGGAAGCCGGGCGGTGATGCTGTATCTGGCGCAGCGGGAGGATTGCCGGGCCATTCGCATCGCCGCCGACATCGATCCGGGTTATAATACCGCCCTGAAAGAAAGCATGGCGCACGGTGTCGAGACCTTGTGCTATTCGTGTACGCTGGATGTTGGCGGCATCGAGGTGAGTCTGCCTCTCCCGCTCGTCTTTTGACCCCTTGGTGATCATGAACGACAATCCACCCGGCCGTCAGGGCCACCCGGAATTCCGCAAGGTGAGTTGCCATGGACCGGAGGCCTTCGCCGCCATGCACAGGGCGGGGCGACTCGCCGCCGAAACACTGGATTTCATCACCGAACACGTACGGCCAGGCGTCGCTACCGCGACCCTGGATCAGCTCTGTCATGACTTTGTGGCCGCGCGGGGGGGGATTTCGGCCCCGCTCGGGTATCGGGGCTACCCCAAGTCCATCTGCACCTCCATCAATCGGGTGGTATGTCACGGCATTCCCAATGAAAAACCGCTGCTGGAAGGGGATATCGTCAATATCGACGTCACGCCCATCCTGGACGGCTGGCACGGGGATTCCAGCCGCATGTACTGCGTCGGCAGGGTGTCGGTGAAGGCCCAGCGTCTGATCGATGTCGCCTACGAGGCGATGATACGCGGCATCGAGATCGTGCGCCCCGGCGTCACCCTGGGGGATATCGGTCATGCCATCCAGAGTTATGCCGAAGCAGCCCGCTTTTCGGTGGTCCGGGATTTCTGCGGCCATGGTATCGGCCGCGTATTTCACGAACCCCCCAACGTGATGCACTTCGGGCGTCCCGGGGAAGGCATGGTCCTGCGGGAGGGAATGATCTTCACCATCGAGCCGATGATCAACGCCGGTCGTTTCGAGACCAAAATCCTTGCCGACGGCTGGACGGCGGTGACTCGCGACCGTTCCCTCTCGGCACAGTTCGAACATACCCTGGGCGTAACCTCCGACGGCTACGAGATTTTTACCCTGTCCCCCCGGGGGTGGCATCGACCTCCCTATGAATAACGCCGTGGCAGATCCAACAGACCCGCCGGTGGAACCGACGGCGGAGACGGAACCCCACTACCTGGGTCACCGCAAGCGCCTGCGCGAAAAGCTGCTGTCCCAGGGCGGCGATGCCATGGCCGACTACGAGCTACTGGAGCTGTTGCTGATGCTCGCCATCCCCCGGCGCGACGTCAAGCCTCTGGCCAAGACACTACTGAAACGCCATGGCGGATTCGCCGAAGTCATCGCAGCCGAGGCCGCATTGTTGTCCCGCGAGAGGGGCATCAGCGACACCGGGGTGGCGGCGTTGAAGATCGTGCAGGCCGCCGCCATCCGGCTCCTGAAGGATCGTGTCCGCAGCCGTCCACTCATCAATTCCTGGGAACACCTGCTGGATTACTGTGTCGCCGCCATGGCCCATGACCGGAACGAACAGTTCCGGGTCCTGTTCCTGGATGCCCGGTCGCAACTGATTGCCGACGAGGTCCAGAACCGCGGTACCATCGACCACACCCCCGTCTATCCTCGCGAGGTGATACGACGAGCCCTGGAACTCGGTGCCGCCAGCCTGATCCTGGTCCACAACCACCCGTCGGGAGACCCGGCCCCCTCTCAGAACGACATCGAGATGACCCGGGCGGTGCGGGATGCCGCCCGTACCGTCGGCGTAACGATCCACGATCACGTGATCGTCGGCCGCACCGGCTATGTCTCGTTCAAGAGCAAGGGGTTGTTGTAGCCCAAGAACCAAGGATGCGAGGGCCTGAGGCCCTCG
>JBKACM010000269.1:0-3175 GCA_046269335.1 Alphaproteobacteria bacterium
CAAGCGACCATTGCGGCCGCGGCCAAGCCCACGGACGTGGGTGCCCGGCCAGGGATCATACGATGAGTCGATTTATCGGCTCGCTGGTATGATGCTGGTCAATTCAATTCAGAAACTCTCCCCTGTGGATCCCCCAGAATTCAGACCGCTTGAGCCAGCCGATCCGACCACCGATATTGACCCGGCAGTAGGGCGATTCCTTCGGGCAGGACATCAACATGCCCACGACCCCGGGCTCGACCATGGCAACCGGGCTCGCGTCTTCGGAACCGGTACCACGCAACGGATGGACGGACCCCATCACCAGAAAGGTGCGCCGCCCCGCCAGCATGCTCTGGTGGACCCAACCCTCGGTGCCCTCCCAGTCCCTGATTTTCCGCCAAGTGTCGAACTCGGCGATGATTTCCACCGGATAGCCGCGCCGCAGATAGGTCCACTCCACCGGATAGCGCTGGCCCGGCCCGGTGCGAAGGTTGACCGGCTCCGAACGCAGCGAGACGAACCTGGGCAAGGGCAACCCGGTCCCGCCGCCACCGTTACCACCTCCACCTACGGAATCAGCATCGGCACTCGCGCCGCCATTGGTGCCGGAGCCTGCGGATGCGGATGCGGCCGGGGGGACCGGCGACAACGACAACGCCGCAATCCCGGCCATCATCGACACGAAATGCAAAAACCTCTTCATTACAGGCAAATGTGCCGTCCGACCTGATGAATACCGGTACAGGGCCACGGTGCAGGGCACCCTCGTGGGTACGCCATGAATATTATCGTTTACCCCACGAGGTCAAGCAGGGGTTCAGGGTAATCGGGTGAACCCGATTACCCTGAATTTGTTTATGCCCCTCAGCGCCGGGCGGGCACGGACGCGCCCTTGGCTTGCGCACGCACGGGCGCGCGGGCGCGCGGGCGCTCAATGCGCCAGATGTTCCCGTTTTACCCCGACCTGACGTCCTATTCCTATTTTCACCCGATTACCCTGAGCAGGGGTTCCATCGCCGGTAGCCTTTCGAAGGCTCTGCCTCCGGTCCGGAGATTTCAAGCGTGGTTTCAAAGGCGATTGTACCCACCGCCTTTTGACCTTATACCAGCGGCACCGGGCCTTGGCCCGCGTCGTCGGTATCGGGCACCGCACGGACCCGGCACCAGTGGCGCGAGCCAGGCTCCCTTATTACCACCGGCACCAAGCGAAAGCCTCCGCGGGCGAACTTCGAGGGACGCACAGATGCAATCCGTATCCCGCAGCCAGGAACAGAAGCAGGCAGGACTGACAGTGGCCCGTATCCTGCTGGAAATCAAAGCCGTCAATTTCCGGCCCCACGAGCCCTACGTCCTGACCTCCGGGTGGGCCAGTCCGGTTTACATCGATTGCCGAAAGATCATCTCCTTTCCCCGAGCGCGACGCACCATCTCCTCGCTGGCGGCTGCTACGGTCCTGCGGGAAATTGGTCATGAGACCATCCAGGCCGTCGCCGGCGGCGAGACCGCAGGCATCCCGTTCGCCGCCTGGATCGCCGATCAACTCGACCTGCCAATGCTCTATGTGCGCAAAAAGCCGAAGGGATTTGGCCGCAACGCCCAGATCGAGGGCCACTATGACAACGGAGATCGTGTGCTGCTGGTGGAGGACCTGGCCACCGACGGTGCCAGCAAGATCAACTTCTGCAATGCCGTGCGCAGCGGGGGCATGGATATACGCGACGCGCTGGTGGTGTTTTTCTATGGCGTGTTTCCGGGAGCCCTGAAAGTGCTGGAGGACATGGACATACGTCTTCACTACCTGGCCAACTGGTGGGATATTCTGGAGGTGGCGGAGCAGAAACGGCTGTTTGACCGTTCGGAACTGGAGGAGGTGCGCGCCTTCCTCCACGGCCCCATGGACTGGTCCGCCGCCCATGGTGGGCGGGTTCCAGGTGAGTGAACGGTTCTCCGGAAAAGAAAGAGGGCAATAATGAAACGGTCCGTTTCCCTGCTGCTGGCCTGCCTCTGGGCTCTTGCGGCGGCACTGCTGCCTGGATCCGCCGCGGCGGGGCGGGAATCTCTGACCATCGGCGTCACCCAGTTCCCCAGCACCTTTCACCCCTCCATAGACTCCCTGGTGGCCAAGCATTTCATCCTTGGCATGACCAACCGGCCGTTCACCACCTACGATGCCTCGTGGAATCTGGTGTGCCTGCTGTGTACGCAGCTTCCCACCCTGGAGAATGGTGGTGCCGTGCTGGAGACCCTGCCGGGTGGGAAAAAGGGTATCGCCGTCACCTACACCATCCAGCCGAAAGCGACCTGGGCGGACGGCGTGCCGGTGACCACCGAAGACGTCCGTTTCACCTGGAACGTCGGTCGCCACCCCCAGAGCGGTTTTTCCAGCGGCGAGCTGTATCGTCGGATCGTCGCCATCGACGTCCGGGACGACAAGACCTTTACCCTGCATTTTGACCGGGTGACGTTCGACTACAACGCGATCGACGACTTTGCCCTGCTGCCGGCACATCTGGAACAGGGCGCGTTCGCCGATCCCCTCGGCTATCGCGACCGGACCCGTTACGACGCCGAGACCACCAACCCCGGACTCTATAACGGCCCCTACCGCATCGTCGAGGTGAAGCGCGGCGACCATGTGGTCCTGGAGCCCAATCCGCACTGGTGGGGAGAGAAGCCACACTTTGCCCGCATCGTGGTCAAGGTGGTGGAAAACGGTACCGCCCTGGAGGGCAACCTCCTGTCCGGATCCATCGATTACATTGCCGGCGAACTGGGCCTGACCATCGACCAGGCTCTCCTGTTCGAACGTCGGGCCACCGGCCGTTTCACCGTGCTCTACAAGCCCGGGCTCAGCTTCGAGCATATCGACGTCAACCTCACCAACCCGGCTCTGGCGGATGTGAAAGTACGGCAAGCCCTGCTACTGGCCCTGGATCGCCGGATCCTCAACGATCGTCTGTTCGGCGGCAGGCAGCCGATAGCCGATACCGCCGTCAATCCGATGGACTGGGTATACGCCGATGACGTCGCAAAATACCCCCACGATCCAGCCAGAGCCGCCAAGCTCCTGGACGAAGCGGGCTGGCGCAACACGACCGGTGGACTGCGGCGCAACTCCAGTGGGCGACTGGATAGCCTTGCGGGTGAATGCAAGAGCCCCATCGAGGGCGGCTTGCTTGACGGCATGAACAAC
>JBKACM010000270.1:0-3171 GCA_046269335.1 Alphaproteobacteria bacterium
CGCAAGCCAAGGGGCCGGACGGCCCCGCTGGCGATTGAGGGCGTTGATCGGTCACGATCAACGCGGATTGGTATCAGAGAGAATGGGTGCCCTTGATCACGTCGGTGAGGGTGACGCCCAGGCGGTTGCCCTCGGTGACGATCACCTGGCCATAGGCGATCAGCCGGTTGTTGGCGTAGACCTCCACCGGTTCGTTGGCCTTCTGGTCCAGTTCCACGACGGCACCACGGCCGAGTTTCAGAAGCTGGTTGACCCGCAGCGTGGCCTTTCCCAGAACCACGGAAATCTCGACCACGACATCATAGGACGCCTGGTAGTCGGTACGCTTGGCCCCATCCTCCATCGCGACCATCGATTTTCCCCACAGCGGAAACGCCCACGGCCCCAGGGTGGCCCGTTTGGAACGGAGAGTCAACCGTAGCTCCGTTTGGTTTCATGCTGTTCGGGACTGACACGGCGGTATTTTGATGTCTTTCCAGACAGACAGAAAGACGTCAGGATGGCGCTTCTTCAGTGATCTTGTCGCAATCATTACCCATTTCTCTTCGGAGACAACCCATGTCCGCATCCGCAACGACCATAGCTCAGGTTCTGGAGGCCATACGCTTCGATGCCAATGGCCTGGTTCCCGCCATCGCCCAGCAGCACGACAGCGGCGAGGTTCTCATGATGGCGTGGATGAACCGAGACGCGGTCGCGGAAACCCTGACCACTGGACGGGTCTGCTACTGGTCACGGTCACGGGGCAAACTGTGGCGAAAGGGGGAAAGCTCCCAGCAGGTACAGAGGCTGGTGGATCTGCGTCTGGACTGCGACGGTGACACCCTTCTGGTGCTGGTGGACCAGGAGGGTGTGGCCTGTCACACCGGTCGGCGCAATTGTTTCTATCTGGCATTGCGTGACGGGGCCCTGGTTTCGATTGCCAACGTAGAGAAAGACCCAGGGGAACTATACAAGTGAGTCTGGCCGTAATTTTCACAATACCGCCGTGCGGATATTCTGATCCCTGGGTCAGTTCATCGGCCGGGCGGTATGAAGACGCGGGTTAGCCTCTTGCGGCTGGTCGTTGGCTCTGTTATCGGAGACCACCATGGGAATCCCCGCGCAAGATCCCAAAGGCTATTACACCGCCCTTGGACTCGACCGATCCGCGGATTTGGCGGCGGTTAAGGTCGCCTACCGTTCACGTGCCAAGCTGCTTCATCCGGATCACAACCCCTCTCCCGATGCCGCGGCAAAATTTCAGCATCTCAACGACGCCTATCAGACCCTTGGCGACCCCGGGCGGCGCGCTGCCTATGACACCGAGGGGGATCTGGTGGCCGGCAAAAAGAAGGGGGGAGGAGGTCGCCCTGAAACCGGCCGTTCTTCCGGTGGGTCGAAGCCGGGCACCAGGCATCCCCCGCCGCCGCCACCGCCGCAGCAACCGACCCGGACGGGCCATGCCATCGATTTCTTTCCCTGCTCGGAATGCGGCAGAATCTCGGCCCAGCCCCGGTACATCGTCTTCGAGAGGGTACATCGACAGGGGGGGAAAGCCCTGCGGGAGCCGGTCTATGGCATCTTCTGTCCGGTCTGCGCCGAACGGGTCGGCATCCGGGCCACCATGTTCACCTGGATCCGGGGATGGTGGGGACTGCCGATGGGACCGATCTACGCCATTGCCGCCATCGTGCGCAACATGTTCGGAGGATATCTGCCAAAGGATGCCAACGCCAGGGTCCTCCTCCACCAGGCAAAGGCCTTCCAGGTCCGCGGCGATCAGGACATCGCCCGCGCCATCGCCGGTCAGGCCCTGAAATTCTGTGCCGCACCGGATACCTTGCGGGACGTCACCGGCCTCCTCACGTCGCTCGGCAACCGCCCCGGTTCAAGACTTCGCCGGCGCTGGACCCGGTGGGGACGGGGTCTGCTCGTCCAGGCATCGCCGGCTCTGGGGGGCTTCGTCATCCTTGTGGGTCTCCTGCATGCCTTCGGTGGAAGTTCTTCCGCGCCAGAAGCCGCGAGTGCCAGAGTTGACGTCGGACCAGTCCGTTCGTCGCCGCCGGTATTCCCCTCCGCGCAGCCCTCGGAAATCGAGGGCACCTTTCACGTCGCGGTACCCAAACTCAATGTCCGCAACGGCCCCGGAGCCAAGTTCGGCATCACCGCCAGTCTGGAGCGCTTCGTCACCGTGGAGGCCAGCCGTCCCACCGGCAGGAACGACTGGGTACACATCCAGGCTCCCGGAGGGATCACGGGATACGTGGCCTCGCAGTTCCTGGCTCCCGGCCCGGGCTGGCAGGCACAGCAACAGTGGTGTCTCGACAATCGTGGAGCCCCGGTGAGCAACGGCACGGTCCTGCTGGCCTCCGCCAAGGGGCCGCACCGGCTGGTGGTCCGCAACACCACCGACGATGACATCGTGATCAAGCTGCGGTCACCCGACAACACAACGAAGCTTTCGCTGTATGTCCAGGCGCGCGACCTAGCCCAGGCCACCGAAGTCCCCGACGGCACGTTCCAGGTGCTGATTGCGACCGGCAAGGATTACAGCCGGGCCTGCGGTGTCTTTCTGACCGAAATGAGAACCGTGTCCTACCCCAACGCCCGGACGTTCCAGTCGAAAACCGAAACGGGGCAAACGGTCCCCTCCACCGTGGCCCTGACCCTGAGGCCGCCCAACAGCGGCTATACCCCCGCCCAGAAGGTGCCGGAGGCACTGTTCGTGGACTAGCCCGTTTTTCTCACAGGGACTCGTGGTTATGGCGCAAAGATTTGGTCCGCCTGCGGTTTTTTCAACCGCCGCCAATACTGGTTGTATTGGCAAGGGCGGAAAAATTGCAGGCGGATCAAAGAGCAAGCCAGAATCACGAGTTCCTGTGAGAAAAACGGGCTAGCCCAAAGGTATGATCTTCAGCGCAGCACGCTGCCGGCAAGGGCGGCCGCGAACACCAGCAGTCCGAAATCCCGGTTGGATTTGAACTTGGTAAGACAATCGGCGCTGTCGTCGATATCGACGGCGGTGGTCTGCCAGGCAAGGTGTGCGGCGGCAACGGCAAGAACCGGGTAATAGGACCAGTGCACCCCGGCGAGCCAACCGGAGACGAGTCTGAGTTGGTGTCTGAGTTGGGGTGTCAGATGGGGTGTTTGAGGCAGTTATACTTGGAGTAACAGATGCGGTGTTACTCG
>JBKACM010000026.1:0-234 GCA_046269335.1 Alphaproteobacteria bacterium
GGATTGGCGATGTCGCGCCCACGATTCTGTAAGAAGGCGGCAAAATCAGCCTGCGTGAGACCCTCGCTAGCCAGCGTCGTCGCCATCCAGTCCAGGAATTCATCCGAAAGCGGGAAAGCGTAAGTAGCGGTATGGGTACGCAGGCTCGGATTCGCGTCCTCGCCCTGGCCGTCGTAGTCGATTATCGCCTTCATCCATGGCCGTTGCGGGACATCCGACACGAAAATCGCCGAA
>JBKACM010000026.1:244-17124 GCA_046269335.1 Alphaproteobacteria bacterium
AGCGGTTGACGTACTCGATGAACGATTCCGTCGTGGTCAGGACGGCATTGGAACGAATGCGGTCTGGAGCGTCCGTTTCGTATTCGTCCATTAATTTCTTGAGAGACTTGATTTCCATGCCGGTCGGAAGAATGACCGCCTTGAACGTTCCGTGGTTCGACACGACCGGCGGCGGCAGATCGATTATGGTCGGCTTGTGCAGGTCCTGCATGAGATCGATCACCGCCGGCACGGCGGGATTGGCACGCGGTTCGAGACTTGTCATGAGATTTGCCTTTCAAGGGTCAGATTCTGGTACGGGGCATGCGGCCGAGATCGGAGCCGGCAAACAGGGTGTCGCGGGCCGGGTCCATGGCCGTCAGGGTGGTGCCCTTGCCGGAAACAAACAGGCGGTCTTTGACCTTGGGCCGGGTCGGCAGCCTGGCGCTGCTGTCCAACACCACGTCGACGCCCTTGGCGTCGGCTGTAAACTGAAATTTCAGGGTCAGCGTACCCTTGGCGGTGCCGCCATGGTTTTCGACCGCCTCGGAAATGGCAGAAATCACCGCCTGGTAGTCCTTTGTGGCATCAAAATTGCCGTCACCGCCGGATAACGCGGCAATCAGGCGCTCGACGGTAGGCAGTTCATAGGCCCGCTCCAGCGAGCCCCCCACGGGGGAGGATGGATCAGTCATGAGAAGTCTCCTTCGAAACGATTGGACGCCATTTTTCCAGCGCTTCCACCGACACCAGACCAGCGCCGACAATCACGCTCTGGATTTCCAGCGCCTCCTTGACAAATCCGGCCCAGATCGGCCTGCCGCAAAACGAGACGGCATCGGGATCGCCGTGTTGCCGGCGGCAAATTGTCCGTGCGATTTCGCGGGTAATGGCGCTGATGTTTGGAATCATGGCTGCCTCCCGGTCGATTGCGCGGCGGCATCCACCGCCAGGGCACCGACCGAAACAGCGGCACCACCGCAATCAGCAGCCATGGCCGCCCGTTCGGACGGAGACAGGGTGCCCAGGTGAAAAATCTTGGCGATCCAATGGGCAACGGCGGTGACGAAAAATAGTGCCTTGGTCAAACGCTTTCGGGGAGACTCCTCGGCCGCTTCTGCCGGCACCGCGATCATGCCGGCCTGAGCCATGACCCGCTGGCCGAATCCAGGCAGCACACGGGAAAGCCTGATTAGGTCGGAGGCCTTGGGCTCAACCGTG
Source organism: Alphaproteobacteria bacterium (assembly GCA_046269335.1). Taxonomy (GTDB): domain Bacteria; phylum Pseudomonadota; class Alphaproteobacteria; order Rhodospirillales; family Rhodospirillaceae; genus JADFXL01. The sequence goes on from JBKACM010000026.1 coordinate 1,445, forward strand.
CCGTCCTCGGCCGTCATCGATCGCAACCTCCGGGACGAGATCCCGGCCCGTTTCGCAATATCTTCCAGGGACGCCTTACCGCGCCCCAGGTGGGCGCGCAGAGCCTCCATCACAAAAGTCTTTTCCGCAGATTCCGCGACCTTTGCCGGGCGTGGCTCGTGTCTCCGGTCTCTCGGAATCCTGTCCAAAATCAATAATTTCGCCATGGCTTACTCTCCAGAATGCGCGCTACAGATGCACCGGCCTCATGGAGGGATACATGCCGGGCGCAACAACCGAAAATTTGGTAGAACTGGAAATCGACCGCCTGCTTACGCTCGCCGTCAACAGACATGCCGCCGCTGTTGATGCAGCACGGCCGGAAACCGCGGCCAAGTGGCGCGCGGTGATGGCAAAGCTGGAGACTCTGGCCGGGTTCACAACCGATCCTCCTCGGTCGAAATCGGCTGGATCTGGTGTTCACGGAAGTAGGTCTGGAATTTCTCGTAGGTTGCAACCGTGAACTCGCCGCCATTCGTGATGCGTTTAAAAAACTTGCCTTCATTGACCACCAAGTTAGCCAGGCGCGACATCGATATGCCGCGGTCCTGACAATACCTGGAGGCCTTATCGATCAGCTCTTCCTTAAGATTCACGCCGTGCCTCCTCGTCTCGTTCACCGTAAGTATGAGGAATATATCCCCCTCCGGTCAAGGAATATATTCCGCATGACGAGATGCCGCCAAAGAGGGATAGTTTCCTCATGAGTGATGAAACGCGGAAAGCTCTGGCCGAACGCATCCTCAGGCGCGTAGCGGTAATGGAGATGACCCCGAACTCGGCGTCAGAGGCCGCCGGGTTGTCGCGCGATTACATCCGCGCCATCCAGGATGGAAAATCCAAAAATCCCAGAATCGAGCACATGATTCGCTTGGCGCGCGTTCTCAGATGCCGTCTCGAATGGCTTCTGACCGGGGCCGGGCCAGAAACGGACGAGCGCGCGGCGCTGTCCCCTCGTGAGTATGCGATGCTGGACCGGTTTTCACGGCTGGCACCCGATAAGCAGGAGCAGGTATTCCGGATTGCCGGAACCTTCGAGCCGGATGACACCCAACCACAGGACGATAAGTCAGAATTCGTTTCCACCAATCAAGATAAATATCGCGGTGTCGGATCCTGATAGGTCCATATTACGCTAATACCAATTTCGACCCGGTTGTGTTACACTCTCAGATAGAAAAGCTGATAGATTCTGGAATTTTTGTTATTTCCGACGTTATCGGCGACCCCGCGAACGATGTGTAACCCGGCCTATTTATCCGCATTCTCGGGCTGGAAGCGATATTTGGTGGATCGAAAGTGGATACCGATAATAAAAAATCGCGTTTACGGGCGTGGCTGGTCCGCCTTTTTGTCCGTGCGATCAAGAAGATTTCGCGGGAAGAGGATCGCGCGGAAGTGCTTCAATGGCTTCGCCAATCCCGCGATGTTCTGTCTGGTGACGGACCGTCGCGTCAAAAATTTGCAGATCTGTACGCCCTCATAAATGCCAGGAAAACCGCCATGATCGTCGTTCACGGCGTTGTTGAGTCTGTAAAAAATTACAAAGATTCCGATCTTCCTCTTTCCACCAAACTCGCCATTCCAGTAACGTTGCTTGCGGCTCCCGCTCTCGTTGGTCATGGTGCTGGCGTTGTTGCATTGGGCGGGGCGATTGGTCTTCCAGTTCTACTCTTAGTCTTTCTTGGAACCGCTGGTATTACTGCCATCATTGAGACCTTCGTCAAACACGAAGAATCAAGGCCGTATTTATACGACGTACTCACATTGATCGCCCGCGACGAAATTCTGCGCCGAACCAGCGCGGTCTTGCGATCCGCCATGTGCGATGATCCCGTGGAAAGTCGCCGCTTTCCCATGCCAGAGGATGAACAAAAGCTCCGGACGAAACTCCTGACAATGGATCCCTTCGATTTTGAACGGCACGTGGTCGGTTTTTTCCAGGGCGAGGGCATGCGCTCCTGGGTAACAAAAAAGAGCAATGATCTTGGCGTCGACGGATTCGCGACTCATCCAGAAGGAACAATCGTCATTCAATGTAAACGTTACAGCCCGGAGAATCCGGTAGGACGCCCGGCGATCCAGCAACTCAAGGGCGTTATCGAAGAGCACGGGGCGCTGAAAGGATATCTGGTTACCACTTCCCGTTTCTCGTCAGAAGCCCGGACATCGGCGGAACTGTCGGAAAAACTCGTCCTCGTGGATATGGACGAATTGGTTTTGTGGCATTCCCGCGTCCCGCAGTTTTAACTTTTTGCCTGTTGGGAACAAATCTCCGCAACAATGACCATGTTCACGACACGCGGAATGATCGATTGCTATTCCGGACGCACCGCCCCGTGCAACGACCAGTGAGGAATATATCCCACATTTTTTATTGACGCGGGATATATTCCTCACTACCATCCTTTCCCATCACCCCTGACCTGGGTGACGGCGCGGTTTTTTCGCTGCGTCACTTTCGGACGTTTCCTCCCAGACTTCCCCGGCGGGTTAAACCGCTGGGGCTTTTTCGGGGGGAGTATGGGGAGGGGAAAATGACAGAGAGCAAGCATACGCCGGGTCCGTGGATGTTCGCAGGTGCCATCGGCTTCGGGAGGGCGATTGATGCCGCAAGCGGAGAGCAGATCGCCGTTGTCTATGGGCCTGACACCAATCACGAAAGCGACAAAAATGTTGCTTTGATCGCCGCCGCCCCGGAGATGCTGGCCGTATGCCTTGAAGCCGACGCGGCTCTCACGCACGCGATTGACCTGCTCAGCGGCGATGATGCCGCTGAAAAAGAGGCTCGCAGGATATTTGGTCCCGCCCTTGTCGCCCTTGCCGCCGTCATCGCCAAGGCGGAGGGCCGGTCATGAGCGCCCGCCGTCCACGTCCACCAAAGCATCCCTTTCACTGGGACCGATATAGCGCCCTATACGACCGCTTCCAGTGCCTTGCCGGCAATCTGGCGGACGCGTCCACTGCCCTGCACACGGCTGAGCACCTGCCGGAAGATCAGCGACGCTCGGTCGCTGCCGCGGTGAAGAAGGCGCAGCGCGCAACCGAGCACGCGCAACACCTGCTGCAGCAGGCGTGGAGCCTGCAAGCCGAACTGGAGGGCCGCCATGGATGATTTACTCGCTCCACTCCGGATTGGTACTCGCGTCATCGTCCAGTTTCACAGCGGGCAATTCGGCACCGTCCGAGGCCATACGGCCCGCGCCGGCCGGGACCCCGGGTATCTCATCACCCTGGACGGTGGCGCGCGGATCGAGGCACCCCGCTGGCAGGTGTTCCCGGTGCGGGGACAGAACGAGGCGCGGAAGTGTGCGTGAGAACGATGAGTTTCGGCGGACGGCCGTCCGTCGGAAGCAAGGAGGGAATCGTGAGCGATGACAACAGCCAAAATCGACTCATCCGTTGCCACGAAATTGGCGGCCCACGCCGAATGGGTGTCGCTATTCGAGCGACTCACTGACTCGCAGCGCTCGCAACTTCTGAACGTGGCACGATCCTGCGCTGAAACGAACGAGCGCCTGATCGCCGTGATTGCTGGCACCGAGAGGGCATCATGACCGGCGTCAACAAAGTAATTCTTCTCGGCCATCTTGGCCGCAATCCCGACATCCGGACCACCCAGGCCGGAGCCAAGGTCGCCACATTTTTCGTCGCTACCTCGGAGTCCTGGAAAGACAAGCCTTCCGGTGAGCGCAAAGAGCGCACCGAATGGCACAACGTGGTTGTCTTCAACGACCGCATCATCGAAGTGGCGGAAAAGTATTTACGCAAGGGATCAAAGGTCTACGTTGAAGGCGCCCAAAGATCACGCAAGTACAGCGGCCGTGACGGGATCGAACGTACCACGACCGAAACGGTGCTCGAAAAATACCGCGGCAACCTGGTGCTGCTCGACCCCCGCCAGGGATCAGCCCCATCCCCAGAGGACCCCGACGCCTACGGCGCCAGTCATGCCGAGCCAGGCGCCGATGACGACGGCATACCATTTTGAGGGCCATGAGATGACCTGCACACCCACCGATTTTACCGACGCCATGAAAACGATCATCTCTCGCGAAGACCTCGTTGCGGCCGAAAGAGACGGTTTTCGGCTGATCGCGCTGCACCTCACCGCCCTGGACCCGGATGCTGTCACCGGGCTGGAACTTTTCGCCGGCATGCTGGAGAGGGCGAGACGATGACTAGGATCGAATGGTGCGACGCGACGTGGCAGGTCGTTTCCGGCTGCTCGCCAATAAGCGAGGGGTGCCGCAACTGCTACTCGGCGCGGCTGGCGGGAACGCGGCTGCGCAACCATCCGCGCGCGGCCGGGCTGGCCCGACAGGCGGAAGATGGCCGGTACGTCTGGACCGGAGAAGTCCGGTGCCACGAGGATCAGCTTGATGTTCCCCTCCGGTGGCGCAAGCCAAAGAGGATCTTTGTCGGCGATCGGGGCGACCTGTTCCACCCCGATGTGCCAGACGATTTCCTTGATCGGGTTTTTGCCACCATGGCGCTTTGCCCGGATCACACATTTCTCTTGCTGACCAAGAGGGTGGAGAGGGCAAAAAAATACCTGACAGATGACGGCGTGTGCGGGCGAATTCACAATGAGGCGTGCCAGATGACGGACAATGATTGGTTTGTTGTCGGCGGAATCTCGGAATCAAACCAAATTGACGGAAAGTATCATGAAACGGGATGGCCCCTCCCAAATGTTTGGCTCGGCGTGTCCGTCGAGGACCAGGCCACGGCCGAAGAGCGCATCCCGTACCTGCTGGAGACCCCGGCCGCCCTGCGGTTCCTGAGCTGCGAACCGTTGTTGGGGATGGTGAACCTGACCCGAATCAACGTCACCGCCGAGTGGAGAAACACGGCGGAGATGAACTCCCTGAAAGGGGAAGTCTGGTTACCGGGAAACTGCGGGGAATCATCCCGGACATTTCGGGACCTGCCGCACCTCGACTGGGTAATCGTCGGCGGAGAGTCCGGCCCACACGCCCGCCCCATGCACCCCGATTGGGCGCGCTCGCTTCGTGACCAGTGCGTCCGCGCTGGCGTTCCGCTCCACTTCAAGCAGTGGGGAGAATGGCAGACCGTCTATGACCGGGATCAGGACGACCCGGATTGGCGACGGTGCCCTCGGCCAGACGAAAAGACCACAAGATACCTTAACCTTGCTGGCGGCCATGGCTTCCATGGGGAGCGGGTGGTCTTCGTCCGCCGTGTCGGCAAGAAGCGCTCCGGCCGCCTGCTCGACGGCCAACTCCATAACAACATCCCGAAGGTGTCGCCATGACGCCCGCCCGGCTCGGCGAGCGCATCAACATCACCGACCGCCAGGAGGAAATCCTGGAGGCCATTGCGGAGAAGGCATCATGATCCTGCCCACGATCTCACTATGGCAGCCCTGGGCGTCTCTCATCGCGATCGGAGCCAAGCGATTCGAGACCCGCGCGTACCGGCCGCCAGACAAGTATATCGGCCAGCGGATCGCGATCCACGCGGCGGCTCGGCAATGCCGCGACAATCTTATGGACGTAGATGGCCGCGTGTATTGGGAGATTGCGAGCACCTTATTTGGTGAGGGGGTTCCTCCGGGCGAGCTTCCCCCGACGGAGTGGGAAAGGTTACCTCATGGCAAAGTAGTCTGCACGGCCGTGTTGGCCGGGGCGTATCGGTGCGGCGGTTGCGGCCGACGCGGCCAAGTAGCCGTGTCACGCCTGGGGGCGTTTGGGTTTGAGTCGCCTACGTCCATCGCCATTGACGCCTTCGGCGACTACTCGCCTGGTCGCTGGGCCTGGCTGCTGACCGACGTGCAGCCGCTCGACCCGCCGGTGCCCGCGAAGGGCAAGCAAGGATGGTGGATGTGGGATGATGGGAGCGACCCGTGACCCCGCCCCGCGTCCTGGACCTGTTCAGCGGCATCGGCGGATTCTCATTCGGACTTGAGCGGGCCGGATTTCGGACGGCCGCATTCTGCGAGATCAGCCCGTTTTGCCGCCGTGTACTGGCGAAACATTGGCCAGAGGTGCCGATTTATGACGACATCCGAGCCCTTACTGCCGATCGACTGGCCAATAACGGAATCATCGTCGACGTCATCTGTGGAGGTTTCCCATGTCAGGATATATCCGTCGCCGGGCGCAGAGCAGGAATTGATGGCAGGCGCTCGGGGCTCTGGCGGGAGTACGCCCGTCTGGTTGACGAGCTACGACCCAGTGTCATCCTCGTGGAGAACGTCCCAGGGCTGCTTACTGACGGGCTTGGCCGAGTTCTCGGAGACCTGGCCGCGCTCGGGTACGATGCGGAATGGCACTGCATACCGGCTGCCGCCATTGGTGCCCCACATATCCGGGATCGGGTGTGGATTGTTGCCTACCCCGGTCGCCAGCAACACGAAGGCAATTGCGCTTCGCTCCGGTGGAAGGGAACCGAAGAATTTCCTCGCCCCAGTCTGGCCGACACCGACGGCGCGGGACTGGAAGTCCGGCTGCGCCTCTCCCGCCACGATGTCGCGGAATTCGCGGCCACTGTCGGAGCAAGTTGGTGGCTCGCTGAACCCGACGTGGATCGAGTGGCTCATGGGGTACCCAAGCGGGTGGACCGAATTGCCGCCCTCGGAAACGCCGTCGTCCCGCAAATCGTCGAAATGATCGGCCGCGCCATCCTGGCGGCGGACCCGGAGTTGGGGAGAGGAGTAAATAGATGATGAGAGATTTTGCTAAGGATGTTGCCGCGGTAGCCGCAACCACACTCGCGATCTTTGTTGTCGTCGCAATCGAGTTAGAGCTTACGATCTCGTTTTTCGGTCTTATCTCTCACGACGATAGCGACCCTCCTGGTGGGGGATATAGCAGTTTCAAGGTTGTTACCGATAATAAGACCGGGATGCAATACCTGAAAACATCGCTCGGTGGAATCACGCCACGTCTTGGATCTGACGGACGACAACTCGGATTAAAAACCCCATGAGAACGCCCGCCAAATCTGTGCCGGACGCTTGGCCGAGGGGGATGCGTATCCAAGTGGCTGCCGCCTACGTCGGGCTTTCGGAGACAGCGTTTGAGCGGGCCCCAGGACTACCGCCTGCCGTCTGGCTTACCGAGGGCCGCAAGGTATGGCTCAGGGATGATCTTGATGCGTGGCTTGACGCCAGGGCAGGACGAGCCACATCATCCGAGGTGGGCAGTGGCGATGACTGGATGCGATCCCTTGAAAATGATGGTCCCGTATCTGTTCGTGCCGGCGGCGAAGGGTAGGCGCTACACCTATTACCGCCGAGGCGGAAAACTGCATCGCATTGAGGGTGAGTACAAAATCATCGGGTCCGATGTCACGGCAAGCGATGAGTGGTGGGCGAACTACCGCCGCATCCACGCCGAACACGAGCAGCCGGCGGTACCGAAGCCTGGGATGGGAACGCTGAAGGCAGTCATCGCCGAGTATCTGGGGTCTACGGAATTCTTGGAACTGGCGGACAAGACAAAAAAAGACTACCGGCGTTACCTTGATATCCTGTCTGAATCATATGGGAATCTACCCATCTCGACGATGCCCAAGAAGTTTGTCTATGGCCTTCGAGATAAGTACATCGGTAGGCCAGGTGTTGGCCGCTACATACTTGCCGTCCTCAAGATCATCATGGGGTTTGCAGTTGCCAGAGAATACCGAGCCGACAACCCAGTGATCGGCGTCAGAATGCCGCGACTCGGAGAGGGGAATCAACCCTGGGACGACTTTGAGCTTGGCTGGTTTCGTGGCGCCGCGCCAGCCGACATGGTGCTAGCCCTTAATCTTGCGGTCTATACCGGTCAGCGAGAGGGCGACGTGCTGGCGATGACCTGGGGACAGTACGATGGGTCCGCCATTGAGGTCACCCAGCAGAAGACAGGGGCGAAAGTGTGGATTCCAGCGCATTCGGCGCTTCGTTCCGCACTTGCCAACGCCCCGCGCCGGGCGGTCACTATTTTGACCGCGCCGGGCGGTAGGCCCTGGAAGCCGGATCACTTTCGGCACCAATGGCGCCGATCCATCCTGGCGGCAGGCCTCGACGGCAAAACCTTTCACGGCCTACGGAAAACGGCGGCAGCGGCGTTAGCAGAATCCGGATGCTCGGATCGGGAAATTATGGCGATAAGCGGACACAGTACAACCGAGATGATTGCGCACTACACGATAGGAGCCGACCAAAAGCGCCGCGCGAAGAGCGCGATTCGGAAACTTGAGGAACGGGGCAAAAACGACGATGTGTAAAACCGAACTGACCGAAGTGTAAAACCGCTCACCAAGAACGAACGCGAACCGGAAAACTACAAACGATATCAGCGAGTTAAATGGTGCCGAAGCGGGGATTTGAACCCCGGACCTACTGATTACGAATCAGTTGCTCTACCCCTGAGCTACTTCGGCCGATGGCCAGGAAAATACCGATGTCTCCGGGGGTTCGCAAGGATGAAGATCATATCCCGTGACCGGCGGTGAGCTGTCTCATGGCCGTCGGCGCGGCTGCCAGGGCAACCAACCCTGCCGTCACCCGGGCATCCCGTTTCCGGAAACGATCCGGTTACGGCCGCCATGCTTGGCGATATACAATCGGCTGTCGGCTTCCTCGATCAACCTGGTCGCATGCACTTCGCGCGTGGGCACCATGGTGGCGACGCCCATGCTGGCGGTGACGTGGGGCGCGGCAGAGGAAAAAGCATGGGCGATACGCAATTCGTTGATCCGTGTCCGCAACAGCTCCCCGACGGCGCAGGCACCGGCCAGATCGGTATCCGGCATCAGGCAGACGAACTCCTCGCCTCCGTAACGGGCGACCAGATCCGTGGCCCGGGTAACGCCCCGTTTCATGGCGCCGGCCACCTTGCGCAGGCACTCATCCCCTGCCAGATGGCCGTAATGGTCATTGTAGGCCTTGAAATGGTCGACATCGATCATGATGAGGGAAAGCGGGCCATGTAGACGAATGCCGCGGCTCCACTCCTTTTCCAGGGTCTCGTCGAAACGACGCCGATTGCCGATCCCGGTCATCTCGTCCTTGAGCGACAGATCCCACAGCAGATCCCGATAGATCTTCAGATCCAGGTGAGTTCGCACCCGCGCCTTGACGATGGCCGGCACGATGGGCTTGGTGATGTAATCGACGGCACCGAAAGCAAGCCCCTTCGCCTCATCCTCCACCTCGGTCATGCCGGTCACGAAAATGACGGGTATGAAGCTGGTGTTCTCATCCCCCTTCAACTCACGGCAGACCTCGTAGCCATCCATGTCCGGCATCATGACGTCCAGCAGAATCAGATCCGGCTTTTCCCGCAGAGCCACCTCGATGGCATCCCGGCCGTTGGTCGCGGCAAAAATCTTGTACTGATCGCACAGAAGCCGGTGCATGAACTGCAGGTTCATGGGCTCGTCGTCAACCACGAGAATCCGGGACTGCCCCCCCTGAGAGGCTGAAAACGTACTGGTCATGAGACCCTTAACACCTCTGCCAGCGACTGGGTGGCCTTGCATCCCGCCTTGAAATCCAGCTTTGCCAGAGCCATCTCGATCGCCTGTCCTTCTCCGGAAAAGCCTGCTTCGTCAAGACGGGGCCGTAATTCCTCAACGACACCGGAGGCGTCCATGTCGTGGGACTTTAGCAAATCCAACAATCCGAGTATATCTTCCAGTAGCTTCTGCCGCAGTGCCGGATCGGCTGCGCCCCCCCCCCCCGGAAATTGCTTCAGATCCCTTCGTCGTCGCCTGTCTGGGGGGAGCCTCAGCTTCGAGCCCTTCCAGAGATGCCAGGACCTGGTTGAGACGGGCTTGCAGCTTTCCGAAATGGGACACGAAACTGTCCGCCTGACGCTGCTTCAGAACCGATTCGAAAGCCTCCGCCGCCCGGAACAGTTCCATTGCCCCAAGGTTGCCGGCCGTTCCCTTCAGGGTGTGGACCAGTCGCTGCGCCGCCAGAATGTTGTCGTCGTCCAGGGCCTGGCGGATCCGTTTGGAAATGCCGGCGTTGGTATCGGCAAATCCGCGCAGAAGCTTGCGCAGAAGCCTGCCATCCCCCTGGAGACGACTCATGACCGCCGGAATATCGAAGCCCGGAAGTTCGAACGGGATCTCCTCCCCGCTGACCTCCTTCCCTCCGGGAGGTTCGCTCTCTGTTCCTGTTTCCGTTCCCATCTCCATCTGCGCGGATGACACGACGACCGGTGTCGGCTTCATCCAGCGTTTGAGAGTGCTCAACATCTGTTCGACGTCGATGGGTTTCGAGATATGATCGTTCATCCCGACCCGCAGACACTGCTGGCGATCCTGGGCCATGGCGTTGGCGGTCATGGCGATGATGGGGAGGTGTTGCCGCTCCTGTAGAGCCCGGACGTGGCGGGTCGCCTCGTAGCCGTCCATGACCGGCATTTGCAGATCCATCAGTACCACGTCGTACTGGCGCGAGGTATCGCTCAGCACCGACACGGCATCGGCCCCGTTGACGGCGATCTCCACCGAGGCCCCTTCTCCTTCCAGGATGCTGCGCGCCACTTCCTGGTTGATGGGATTGTCCTCCACCAGCAGGAGGCGTCGTCCGGCCAGAGCCTTGCGGCGACGGGAGCGGGAAGATTTTCCAGACGGACGATCCGGCCGCGAGGCGGCGAGGCCCAACCCGCCGCGGATCACCTCCATGGCGTTGAACATGCAGGCCGGTTTGAGCAATACCCCACCGAGAGGTACGTCGGCGGTATCCTTCAGGACGTCATCCCGTTCGAAGGCGGTGACCATGGCGATGACGGGCGTATCGGCAAGATCCTTGTTGGAGCGTATGCGGCCCAGCACCCAGGCACCGTTTTTCTCCGGCATCGACCAGTCCAGCAATACCAGACCATAGGGCCCGTCGTCATCGCTTTCCTCTGCCCTGGCGCGGACCAGTTCCGCATAGGCGGACTCGCCGTCGGCGACTCCGGTGACATCGAGGCCGACCCCCCGGAGGACATCGCACATGTGCCGGCGGGCTTCCTCCAGATCATCCACCACCAGCACTCTCGGATTGCCGATTTCGGCCGCCCCCGGAAGGTTCCGGGTCGGATCCTCGCCATCACCGTCCCCAAGCCCGAGGAGCACGGAGAAGGTGAACTCGCTACCGCTGCCGAACTGGCTGGTGACACCGATTTCCCCCCCCATCAGCTCGACAAGCTGCTTGCAGATGGCGAGCCCAAGCCCGGTGCCGCCATACTTCCGGGTGGTGGAACTGTCGGCCTGGGTAAACGCCTGGAACAGCTTCTGCGTCTGCTCCGATGTCATGCCGATCCCGGTATCCCGTACCGAGGCGATCAGCCGGACCTGTTTGTCCGCTTCCGGCTCGGCCCGCACCGATATGATGATCGTGCCCTGCTCGGTGAACTTGACGGCGTTGTTGGCCAGATTGACCAGAATCTGCCCCAGGCGGGCCGGGTCGCCGATGAGGTAATCGGGGATCTTGTTCTCCCTCAGGATCACCAGTTCGATATTCTTTTTCTGCGCGACGCCATTGATGACATCCACGGTGTGCTGCAACACTTCTCCGAGCCGGAATTCGGTGGCCTCGATATCGAGCTTGCCCGCCTCGATCTTGGAGAAGTCGAGAATGTCATTGATGATGACCAGGAGCGAACGGGCGGAACTTTCGATCTTGTCCGCGTAGTTCCGCTGCTTGTCGTTGAGCGGCGTCTGCTGGAGCAGGTACAGCATGCCGATGACCGCATTCATCGGCGTGCGGATTTCGTGGCTCATGTTGGCCAGGAACTCGCTCTTGGCGCGAGAGGCCTGTTCGGCGGCCGCCTTGGCATCCATCAGGGCCGCCTCGTTCTCCTTTCTGTGCGTGATGTCCATGTTGATTCCGACCACCCGCAGGGGCTTGCCCCAGTAGTCGGTAAAGATGCTGGCCCTGGCCTGGATCCAACGGACGTTGCCGTCCGGCCGCACGATCCGCCATTCACTGGAAAGTTTGCCGGTGGTCAGGGCATGGCGGATCTCCTCCTTCACCCTCCACCGGTCCTCCGGATGGATGCAGGAGAGAAACTTTTCGAAACCGATGTCGGTTTCCTCCTGGGGAAGACCGTAAATGGACAGCATCTGGTCCGACCACACCATCCGATCGCCCGCGATATCGTAGTCCACGGTCCCGATGTGACCTACGCGCTGCGCCAGCTCCAGACGCTCCTGGTTGGCGCGGACCATCTCCTCGGTACGGATGCGGTCGGTGATATCGACGAAATTGACCACTCCGCCGACGGACACGCCGTTGCGCAGGATCGGAAAGGCCGAATAGGCGACGGGAAAGCTGGTCCCATCCTTGCGCCAGAACACCTCGTTGCTGACGTAGACGCCCTTGCGGGTATGAAGGGAGTTATACACCTGACACTCGGAAGCCGGGTAGGGACTGCCATCGGGGCGGCTGTGGTGGGTCAGGGAATGGATATGCGCGCCCAGAAGTTCCTCGCGGCTGTAGCCAACCAACTCACAGCAGACCGGGTTGACGAACACGCAGTGTCCGGTCAGATCGATACCGAAAATGCCTTCGCCGGAGCATTCCAGCAGAAGGCGCCCATGCTCCTCGCGGTCCGCCAGAGCCATCTCGTGGCGGATGCGTTCCTCCTCGCGCTCGACCACGCCCTGCATCAGCGACTGGACCGAGAGCGCGACACCCTTCAACTCGTCGTCGCGGACAGAGCGCACCGTAGCCAGAATTTGCGTCAACGCCTCGGTGATGACCGGTTGTTCCGCAAACTGCCGGGTGGCCTCACCCAGGGCGACGATACGCTCGGCGGTATTGGCGATCCATCGGCCTACCGCAATCCAGTACAACGCCACCGCCCCCAGAAAGATCATCACGGCGACCCGGATCAATTCGCCGATCTCCAGGGGATGGGAGACCCTCTGATGCACCCGCATGACCGGTGCCCGGTCCCCGCCATTCGGCCACGGCACGGTGATGACATCCGGAATGGGGCCCACGCTGGTGTGGGGTTGCAGGAGTTCCCGGAGCAGTTCCCCGCTCACCGAGCCCAGGGAACTGGCCACGACGCTATCCCCCCACAGCACGAAAAGATCGGTATCGGGATAGGCCCTGGAGAACAGAATGGCGTTGTCCAGGGGGCGGAAGAACAGGGCGCGGACGCGACTCCTGCTTCCCAACCACAATGTGGTAGTATAGACGCGGTAGACGGTCTCCGTCCCGGGGCTGAAGTACCAGTCCTTGACCTGGGACAGCTTCGAGTAATCCATGTCCGTTTCGAAATGGGAACCGAACAACAGAATCGGCTTGCCATCGGCCCCCAGAAACCGAACCGCGGCGAATTCCGACGACGCATTCATGGACGTCAGGAAGCTTGTGAGCTTTGCCCCGACGTTGCTTTCGTCGTCCCCGAAACGCATGAATTCGATGGCGGTCCTGAAGGTGGCGACATTGCTTTCCCAGCGATCCTCCAGTCGTTGAAGCTGGCGGTGGAAATACTCCTGCGTGACGACATTCCGTTGCTTCAGAACCGACAGATAACTGGCGTGATACACCCAGCCAGCCCCGACGAAAGTCAACAGAAGAGGGATCCCGATGGCGACCACCAGACGCCGCATAGCCTGACGCAGAAGCGAATTCCCTGGCCGTGATTTCGACGACATGCCCGTGTTCTCGACTCCTGATACCGATGAGCCGATAAATCGACTCATCGTATGGTCCCTGGCCGGGCGCCCACGTCCGTGGGCTTGGCCGCGGCCGCAATGGCCGCTTGATACCGGCGCACAAGGGGGACGATGTGTCAAATATTGTGCTCGCCGGTATGATTTATTCTTTGCGCCCCACCCAGCGATCCACGACGATGGATTCTATCTTGAACTTTGCGATATCGTCTGCACCAGCCGATGACGATTTGAAGAATTGTTCCGTTTCCTCCAACTGCCTCTTTGAAAAGGCACCGTCTGGACTGTACAGGCGACGGTAGCGGCTGAGGCACTTGATGAAGTAGGCCTTCTCGACCTCATCGGTGGGCCCGAGCGCCGCCACGACTTCCTCCGGACTGTGCCTTGCGATCCATTCCAGTGAACGGCGCAGAATCCGGACCATCCGCGCTACCTTGTCCGGATCGGTCTGGACCATCTCCTCGCGGGTGTTGAGGACCGCGTGCAGAAAGCCGGCCCCGGGAATCGTCCTGGTAGTTTCAGGATCGGAGAGATTGGCCAGAAAGAAGATCTTGCCTTCCTCCAGAAGCCGCGACGCGAAGGGTTCGTCCCCCATGATGGCATCGGCGGTGGCGCTTTCAACGATCGAGGACTGCTCGGCCCAACTCTGACCGGCAGCGGAAAAACGCACATTGTCCAGGGAAACGCCGCTGCTTCGCAACAACAGTTCCGCCAACTGCTGGGAGGTCGTCTTGCTGGTCAGGGAACTGCTGTTCACGCCGATCACCCGCCCGCTCAGATCGGCCACCGACCGGACCTGGTCCCGCAGATCGGCCCGAACCATCAGCACGAACAGGGGCAGATCGTCCACGGCCGCCAGGGATACCACCGGGGCACCCCGCACTCTTTGGGACATCACCGCCGGCATTCCGGCCACGGCGAAATCACTGTTGCGGAACACCAGTTCCTGGAGGGCCATGCCACCCCCACCCTGGGGCAGAAGCCTGACCTCCGCCCCTTCTTCCCGGTCGGCACCGATCCTGGGAATAAGGTCGATCGGGAGATAGGAGAGGTTCCGCGGGCCGGGCACACTGATGGTGATCTTGACGAGCGCGTCCTTCGCCTCCGCGAAGGGGACGATCCCCAGGAACACGGCGGCTGCCAGCATCCCCAAACCGAACCTCAGCCATCCCATGTCAGCCTCCCTGGAATGTCACGATTCTTCCCCACTGTCCGTACCGCATTATGCTCCCGAAGGTCCGTGATCGTCTACACGCCACGAAGACGGGGCGGAGGGAAGCCATTTCGCATTCGTCAATCCGGAAGGGCATCACTGTCGGGAAAGCTGTCCTCTCTGCGATCGGGACACTGTTCCGACAGGGCTTTGATTTCATCGATAAGAACAATGAGTTGATCCAGTCGTTTGGCCATATCCACCGAAAACTGATTCATATCCACGACGTTCGTGTACTGTCGGACGATGGCGGAGGAATCCGACAAAAGCTTTATGAAGTCCTGGGCACTGCGGGGCCGGGCTACATAGACCTTGTGGACGTTGCGCAGATTGTCCATGAGGATCCCGATCAGGCCCTTGATGAACGGATCGACCTTCAGAAGTTTCTGTTCCACCACGCTGGCGGGAATGCGCACCAGCACGCTGGGCTCCAGCGCCACGGCCGAGGCCATGCGGGCGCTGCCGTCGATGACCGCCATCTCCCCGAACAGGGCCCCCTTGATCAAAGTCGCCAGATGGACCTTGCGGTCGTTGACGTTCTTGTAGATCGCAATCCGCCCGGACTCGACCACGTAGGCGGCATCGCCGCGCTCCCCCTGGGAAAAGATCTTCTTCCCCCTGGGATAAGCCCGTCTTTCCAGGAATTTGTCGGTGGTCAGCAACGTCGTCCCCCTGGTTGTCTCTGACCGATTGCCAACAGGCACGTCCTTCTCGGCATTTCCCCGGGATGATACAGGAAATTCCCCTTACGCGCGGTGTGCAAAAGCGGCCAATATAACTTTTGAAATATGCC
>JBKACM010000271.1:0-3160 GCA_046269335.1 Alphaproteobacteria bacterium
GATAAGATTATTACCAGTGGCGTGGGGCTTGTCCAATTCCGATGGGAACCGGGTCAGGAGAGAGCAGGGCATGCGCATACTGGTGGTCGACGACGACGCCCTGGCCGGGGAGATGACGACGGTAATCCTGGAAGATGCCGGCCATACGGTGGTGTACTGCGAAAATGCCGTGGAGGCCCTTGCCAGGTTGGGAGAGGATCCGGGAATCGAGATGGTAATCTCCGACATGAACATGCCGCTGCTGGATGGACTGGAACTGTTTTCGACGCTGCGCGACCAGAGGGTGGATGTACCCTTCATTCTCCTTACCGGGGACGATCCGGGGTCCTTGAGACGCAAGGAGCCGCGTCTTGGCGTGTGCATCGTCAAGGACGGCGACCTGGTCTCGAACCTTGCCAGGGGGGTTGCGATGGCGCTCGTCCAACACGGATCGTGAAGACTCACGGCGATAAAGATGGGCTGATGTGATGAAAGACCGGCACTCCCTGGCCCTGCACGAGAAGCTGGCACGGCTGAGCCTTACCTATATCGAGCAGCTTCCGGAAATCGTGGTCACCGCCAGACGTCTTGGCGAACGTTTGCGTGAGACGCCCGAGTCCAATGCCGTGTTGGGGGACCTCCACCGGACCTTCCACAACATCAAGGGCGCGGCGACCTCGTTCGGGTTGAAGCAGATTGGTGCCGTCGGTGCCGATGGCGTCGAACTGATTGTCAGACTTCAACGTCTGGATCCGATGTCGCGTCAATCGGCCCTGAAGACCGCGATAGGAGAATTGTGGGGGTATCTGAATCGTCTGGAAGCCCTGAGTGCCGAGGCGCTGGAGCGGTCGCCCGATGACGGCGGGCGTGTACCGCTTCCGGTTTCGGATGCCTTTGGACTTCCCGGTGTTCCGGTTCGGACGGCGGGAGCAAGGGTGTTCCTCTGCGACGACGATCGACTGGTGGGCCAGCAGATTGCCGAACAGTTGGGTTGTTTCGGCTATGTCGTCACCCTTTTCGAGGATCCCGAAAAACTGCGGGATGCGGTTCTTATCGGCGCACCCGACGCCGTGGTCATGGATATCGTTTTTCCGGACGGCAGTCGCACGGGCACCGATGTTGCCATTGAGTTGCGCAATATCCACGGTGAACTGTTCCCGATAGTCTTCATATCCGGGCACTCCGATTTCCAGTCGCGTCTTCAGTCAATCCAGGCCGGGGGGCGGGCCTTTTTTACCAAGCCGGTGCCGATCATCCGCCTGGTGGAGGTTCTGGATGCCCTGACGAGTCGCAAGCTGCCCGAGCCGTTCCACATTCTGATCGTGGACGACGATCCGATCGTGGCCGCCTACCACGGCGCGATTCTGGAGCAGGCCGGCATGGTCGCGCGCCTGTTGGAGGACCCGTCACGGATTCTGGAGGTTTTGGACGAATTGAGACCGGATCTGGTATTGATGGACGTCTACATGCCCGCCTGTTCCGGCCACGATCTGGCGATGCTTATTCGGCAAATTCCGGAATATGTGGCGCTTCCCATCCTCTTTCTGTCGGGGGAAACCGACAGGGTGAAACAGGCTTCGGCCATGAGTGTCGGTGCCGAAGGCTTTCTCACCAAGCCGATCCACCCCGAGGATCTGGTGGATGCCGTCTCTCTCCGTGCCGAGCGCATGCGGGTCCTGCGTTCCCTGATGGTTCGGGACAGTCTGACCGGACTGTTCAACCATACCTTCGTCACCCAGTTCACGGAAACGACCCTGGCGGCGGCGGAAAGGTCGGAGTACTTCGTGAGCTTCGTGATGATCGACCTGGATCATTTCAAGCAAATCAACGACACCCATGGCCATCCCATGGGAGACCAGGTTCTTCTGGCGCTTTCCCGTCTCCTTCAGCAGCGGCTGCGCGCTTCCGACATGGTGGGCCGGTATGGCGGCGAGGAATTCGCCGCCATCATGCGTTGCGCCAGCGAAGCGGACGCGATCCGTGTCGTCGACCGTATTCGTCAGGATTTTGCCACGATTCGGTTCCGCTCCGAGGTGGGAGAGTTCTCCTGCACCTTCAGCGCCGGCATTGCCAGCTTCCCCATTTTCCGGACCGGCACGACGTTGCGTCAGGCTGCGGATCAGGCGCTTTACGCCGCCAAACACGGCGGGCGCAACCGGGTAAAGGTGGCGGAGGGCATACCATGACGGAGGAGGCGTCGTCCCTGGACGAGGTGCTTGCCCTGCGCCGTGGGGGAGAAAGCGGGTCGGTCGTGGATGTGGACGAGCCCCACGTCAAGCTGGTGATCTTCCGGCTGGGCGAGGCGTGGTTCGCCTTTCCAGGAGACAAGATCCGGGAGGTTCTGGCCGATTCCCCGGTGTTTTTCCTGCCGGGCTGCCCGCCGGCCCTGGAGGGCGTGATCAATGTCCGGGGGGAAATCCTGTCCGTTCTCCACCTGCGATCCGTGATGGGTCGCCTCTCCCTGGCGGATACGGTTACCACACGCATTCTGGTTGGACACGGCAGGACCATGCGCAGCGGTATTCGCGTCGATCGGGTGGAAGATGTGGTGGACCTGCCCGAGAGCCTCATCGAAGCCCCGCCCCACACCATTTCAGACACCCTGGCTGCCCTCGTCGTCGGAATCGTGCTCTTCCGTGGACAGCACGTTCACGTCCTCGATCTGGAACGGCTGTTCGAGGATTACCGCTCCGGCCTGCGCTGACATGGACGTGGTTCGCTTCACCGCCGGTGGCTTCCGGTTCGCGATGGAGGCCCGGTGGGTCCGATCGATGCGACGCGCGGATCCTTCCGATGCTTCTGGTACCGTTTCGGTGGAAACCTTGCTTGGTCCCCTATCCCCCGATGCCGCCACTGCCCGTCGAGAACTGACAGTCGACCTTGGAGGGCGGACAATTTCCCTTTCAGTAGGGGATCCGGTGACCCTGGACAGGATCGTCCCCGGGCAGGTGTTCGAACTGCCGACCCTGGTGGCCGCCAGAACGTCCCTCAGGGGAGTCCGGGGGCTAGCCCTGGACGAACAGGGGGTGGTGCTGCTGGTGGACATGCGGACCCTGGCCTCGGTCGTGGAAGACACCGGGTCTGGCTGATACCGGACAGCGGCTTCATACCAGACCGAGATGAGCTTGACTCATCACGGTCTGGGAATGGCGCATTGAGCGCCCGCGCGATCGTTCGCGCG
>JBKACM010000272.1:0-3123 GCA_046269335.1 Alphaproteobacteria bacterium
CCCGCCGGCGATTGAGGGCATTGATCGGTCACGATCAACGCGGATTGGTATTACCGAGTGGGTATAACGGCTGCCGTTTCCGGTTTCAGGGGATAGGAAACCCGGGGCGGCAGGCGGTGCACAACCATGGCGATCGCGACCAGCCCGACGCTTCCCGCCAGGATCGGTATCAACAGGAACGTAGGCGGAGGGTGGGACAGGAACACCAGGATGGGCACGCCTCCCGCCGGTGGATGGACGACGCCCAGCCACACCATGAAGAATGCCACCGCGCCAACACCGATCCCCATGGACCACCATTGCACCGGGAGCACGGCCGCCAGGGATAGGCTTATCCCGGCCGCCAGCAGATACCCTCCCACCACGTTGAGAGGCTGAGCGACGGGTGTTTTCGGTATGGCGAACAGCAGAACGCTGGTGGCTCCGAACGGCGCGATCAGCAGTGGCAGAGAGGTGACCGTCGTCAGCCATCCGAGAAAGGCGACGGCCGTCATGGCTCCAAACCCCGTCTTCAGACTACTCGAAAACGCCGCCGGTGCCTGGTGACGATGAACCAGTTGTTTCAACGAAACCCCCAGCATCGCCTTCGACACGGTCATTTTTGGTACCGGTACTATTTGAACCGGTAGGTATTGTGGCACGCGACGCACATGCCAAGCAGCGAGCCCATACGCTTCTGAACCCCGTCCAGCGCTTCGACTCGATCGGCGATGTCGCCGATCTCGTCAAAGGCCTTGTGGATCTCAAGCCCCATGTGCTTGAACTCGGCCGGCAACTTGAGCATCGCGCCCGGAGGCACGCCCTGAACGGCCGCCATGCCGACCGTCCGCGCCGCCTCCTGTACAATCCTCGTGTTCCTTTCGGAAAGTCCGACGGAAATCGTCTGAACGGCCACCAGGAGCTGACGCATCTCCTTGAGGACAAGCTCCCGTTCTTCTGCGTTCAGAATCACGGTCAGGCGTCCGTCGCGGGAAGGTTGAGTATTGCCACGCACGAACATCACCCCGCCACCCAGCAGCGTGGCCACCCAGAGTCCGATCGCCAGCCAGGAAAGAAACCGACCGCTCATGCAGCACTCCCATCCGATCTGCGAAAGCACCTACGATCTTCTCCGCTCGGAGAGAACCGAACACGCGGCACCCCCGCACCGACAGCGGAGAAACATCGCCCTACTCGATCCGGATCCGCTCCGGCAGAACCCGCTGTGACACGGGACGGGACATCTGCGTCACGACCTGTTCTGCCCCACCGCGCCCCCAGGACGCCGGAGGCATCTCATACCGCCGTGCAGATATTTTGACCCAGGGTCAAAATACGCACAGACGGCCGCTCAAGCGCCGCGCAGGCTTTACCAGCGAGTCGATGAGTCAACTCATCGGCTCGCTGGTATCAAACGGTCTCCCCTGAGACGTTCCTGCGCGTGACCCTTCCGGTTGTCGAACGGACTCCCCACCAATCCCGTATGAATCCGCCCCCCATTCCGAACGGCCGGCAAACCCTTCCCTCCGGGAGGTTGTGCTGTCCCCTTCCCTCCGGGAGGTTGTGCTGTCCCCTTCCCTCCGGGAAGATGTGTTATCGGCCGCAGGTTGCCGGAGGGACCGAGGGTGCGCCTCCTCTCCCGATTCCCGTTCCTGCCAGCTCCGCGATCGCGCGATCGACGGCTGGCCCGCCCGCGAATCTTCGGAAAGCCGTAGCGGTGCCCGCCGGGCTGGCGGCGAGGCACCCGGCCAGGCCGACGCATACTGTCGAGACTCGTCCGGTCGGGCCATTGCCCACGGCGGGGGACCATACCATCTCCCGGGCCGTACCCGTTGCGGGAAAGGCCGATACCGCACCCGCCACTGCACATAGGACTCGACCCAGGGCGGGGGAGGTGCCAAGCCAAACACCCAGGGCGGCGGCACTTCCTCGGCAACGAAGCATGGCGGTCTCGCCTCGGCAGGCGGTGGCGCTCCACCATCCGCTCCGCCGGCCGTCATGTACCCGACCGGCGGTGGAAGCATTCCGTAGGGCGGAATTCCCCAGGGCAACGGTGGAACGGTTTCCTGAACCTGAGCCGAAGGCCGGGCTGCTGGTGTCGCCGCATCGGTTCCGTTCTCGCGGGATTCCGGAGAGGGAGCGGTCTTTTCCGGCGCAGTCCCTTCCGTCCGGGTTGCCGGTGTCCCCTGGGCCTCCGTTCGCGAGGCGGTCGGTGCCTGGGTTTCCTTCGAGACATTCCGGTCTGCCGGCACTGGCATCGGGACCGGCACCGGCACCGGCACCGGTATCGGGACCGGCACGTACACCGGGTACGGTATCCACCTGACCTCTGGCTCGCTGTTTCTTTCCACCGTGCGAGGCACTGAGGGAACCCTCTCATGATCCGGAACGCGAGAGGTCACGGGCAGCGAAGACGGAGGATAGGGAACGAACGGTTCCGGCATCGCCCCGAGGTTTGTCGAAGGTGGATACGGCGGAACGGCGGCTGTCCCGGGAGGAGAAAAACCGGGATAGGCTGGGCCGGGGTACATCATTCCGAAATTGCCGGGCTGATCTGGGGCAGCGTACCCCCACCCCGGCGATGGGAGGAAGGGGTCGCTGCCAGGCTGCGGAGGCATCCCCCAGGCATATCCTGCCGGCCCCGGGAACGGTCCCGGTGGCGAGGACGGAGGGGGAGGCCCACCTGGGGCCGTCTCGTTTCGACCGAACTCCGGCATCCTCTGCTGCGAAGGCATCGACCCGGATCCACGGCCCGCAGGCCATCCCGGCGGCGGGCCGTGGTTGAAATCGGCGGATGAATATTCCAGGTTCGGGAGACGAGGCGGCAGCCCCCCCTGTACCTGCGTGAGATTGTCTTCGCGCCCGAATCCCGGATCGGGCCATCTGCCACCGGGAGGCTCACCGAGAGGCATCCCTGGCCAATGGCCCATCGATCCTCCCGGATAGGCCCCGCCGTAGGACTCCCCATAAGGTCCGGGCTCCCCATAAGGTCCTCTGGCGATGAACGGCCCCGGCGGCGGCGGAACCGCACCCCATGCTCCCGCCGGAGACCCCGGCATCGGTTGGGTTTCCTCCATGGGAGGATACGGCCCCATCATCGCCGATGGAGTCATTCCGGGCAGTGGCTTGGCGGAGACGGTATTC
>JBKACM010000273.1:0-3104 GCA_046269335.1 Alphaproteobacteria bacterium
GGCCATGTCCCCCAGTTGCTCCAGGGTGAGCTTGCGGCGGAGCCGCCAATCGCGGATACGGTTTCTGACTGCCATGCGACAAATCCTTGCATTTGATGCAAGTCTGTCCATGGCGCATGATGCAAAACGCTGCCGGAAAAATATTTGCGCGGCATGCAATATTGGTCCGGCACCTCGGGTCGCTCAGCACCAGTCCTTCCATGCCGACCATTCTCTGGCCCTTCTCGATTTCGGAGAAAAGGGGTGAACAATGGCACCGTCAAGGGCCGTCGTAATAGGAGATGAGAGGTGGGTGGTCGGGATCCCCGGTGGTCATGAGGCGTTCGCTGAATTCGAGCGACGTTTCGCTGGGCGGCTTGACGAGCAACTGGTCGATGATGACGACCTGATGTCCCCTCAGGTCTCCCTCGGCGACCCCATACAGGTAGTCGTAGAAGGCGGAGACCAGTGCGGGATTGATGTCGGGCGTGATGTTCTTGAGCGGCGTATCGATCAACAGGATGCTCGGGACGGGCATTCCGTTTGCGGCTGCGGTCCGGTGCAATGCCAAGGCGAAACAAATGGTAATGAGCGTCTTCTTGCCGCCGCTGCCTGCGTTGTAGAAGCTGTATGCCTGCCCCTCGTCGCCGCCCGGCCATATCTCCGGGATCAGGGTCTTCCTGTTGATGGCGACTTTGTCCGCCCTGAGTACGCCGGGCACGCGAACGGCTAGGAGGGCCTCCAGGAAGTTCCGCTCAAGGTCCGCGAAGTTTTTGTCCGCGTAGCTTAGTTTCCGCTGTTCTTCGACAATGTCCCGCTCAACGCGCCCTATGTCCGTTGACATCGCGTCGGCCTCCTCAAGCATCTTGGAGACCGCGCCGGGCATTTCCCGGACACGCTTGAAGAAGCGCATCCGTTCGTTGGCCTCGGCCATCACCCTCTCCTTGTCGCGGACCCGGGCGATCCTGTCCGTCTCATAGGTCGATAGGAGTTCCTCCAACTCGCGGTCCAAGGTGAACTTCTCCGACCGGAGGCTGTCCACCCTCCTGCGCTGGGTCACCAGCGCGGCCTCATGGCGGCGCACCGACCCGTCGATGTCCAATATCCTGGCCTCAAGGTCGCTCCTGACGCGGGTAACGTCCAAAGACCGCGAGGCGTGTCCATCCCCCTGAAGACAAAGATAGCATGCTCCTTCGGGGCGCAGTTTGTGCTCCGACAGAGGTCGGCCACAGTTCGGGCAGTTCTCGAAGGCGCTTCCGGCCAGCACCTCCCTGGCGCGGTCGGCACGGTCGGTCTTGAACTTCATCGCGATGAGTTCTGAGCGCAGCTCCTTCTGCTCCGCGATCCGGGACTCGAGGTCTTCAGCAACCTCCTGTTCCTTGAGCAGCTGGTCGGAAAGGTGACGCAGCCGAAGGCGCTGCTCGTCCACGAAGTGAGTCTCCGACGCGTAGGTCTGCCGATCCTCGGCGAGCCACCCGGCGATCTCTTCCGAACGTGCGCGGGCCGCATCCAGCTGGGCCTCGATTTCGGCCTCGGATGAGAAGCCGAAACCCGCAAGAAATTCGGAGATCTTCTTGGCGGCGTCCCGCTTGGCTCGCTGCTCGGCACGAAAAGACTGGAGTTCGGCCTCAAGCAAACTCAGCCGCTCGCTGTAGTAGCCGGTGAAGAAGTTCAACGAGTCCTTGCTCTTCTCGGCAAGAATAGGCGTATTCAGACGGAAAAACGATGAGTCCAGGTCCTCCTGTTTCAGGTAGCAAAACCTGAGGATGTCCCTGAAGCTGAGGCGCACCATCGGCGAGTCCTCGTCGCCGGTCCTCCGCCTGACCCTGATGATCGGAAAGCCGAGAAGATGGAACAGCAGGTCGCTCAGGTTCTGGATGTCCGTGCCGTATGTGACGGGGCCATCACCCTTTGCGCGAACGAGCACGGTCTCCAGTTCGCCTTCGGGCTTTTCCCAGCTGGCCTGGACCTGCCCCTCACCTTTATTCCTTTCGAGGAGGACGCGGTTCATCCCGACGGTGAGGCTGAGGTGTGCCGAAACCAGCTCCCGTTGGATCGCCGTCGTCCGTTCGAGGTCGCCGCCCAGGCAGAAGTCCACGAGCCTGGCGATCGAGGATTTGCCGACGCTGAGGGTGCCATGGATGAAGGTGACATCACGGGCGAACACGACGACTTCCTCGCTGGTGCGACAGACCAACCTCAACGAATGCAACTGCATCTTCATGACGAGATGGTCTCCCCGACCCTCAGCGAAGCGACCTCCGGAAAGGTCCTATAGACGAAATCCATCAGCGTGGTGGCCTGGAGGTCGAAATGGCGCTTCAGCAGCGTGGCCCTGTGGCGCATGGCCGCATACTCGGACCCTTCCGCCAGCCTCACGGCGGCTTCCCGGCCCTTTCCGGTCAGGTGGATCAGGATCGGCCGTCCGTCCTGGACCACGACGAGCCCTTTTCCGACCAGCACGTTCAGAAAGCGGCGGTAGCGATGGTCCCATGGCCCGTAACGGTATCTGACCATGCGGGCCTCGATGCTGTTCCGCTCGAAATCCTGGACATCCGTCCCCGTGCCCGGGACACCGCGCTCCACAAGGGCGCGCTCCAGATATGCTGGGTATCGGAGCAGGAAATCCAGCTTGGCGAGTTTAGTGAGCGCCTCGACCGCATGGCCGCCGCTGCGGCCGGCGAAGGCGTCCAGCAGGATCAGCAGCCTTCCGAGATGAAGCGAATCGTCGCCCTCAAGCCAATTGACTATCTCAGGCAGAGTGGTCATCGCCACCTCCTTGGCCCATCGCGCGCCGCTCGCTCCACCAGACCTTGCACTCTTCAGTGAG
Organism: Alphaproteobacteria bacterium; assembly: GCA_046269335.1. Classification (GTDB taxonomy): domain Bacteria; phylum Pseudomonadota; class Alphaproteobacteria; order Rhodospirillales; family Rhodospirillaceae; genus JADFXL01. Next base: position 2,810 of record JBKACM010000273.1, read on the forward strand.
CAGCCCGCCCGCCCCCTCCAGGTGCTCCTTCCTGCACCCGAATAGGCCGGCCTTTTCGGCCGCCCAGGTGGCCTCTGCCCGGTTCCGAAAGGCCCTCAGCATCTCCGTCCCATAGGGACGGTCCGAGTTCCGCGCCACGGCCTCGGCCACTCGGGCGTCTCGCAACGCGAAGTGCTCGAAGTGCGCCAAACGGCGGTTCGCCTCCGCAAGTCCGAAACGTTCCTTCCATCGCAGGAAAGTGGCGTCCAGCGAAGCGACGTTGTCCTTCATCTGGTCGATCTCACCCGGGCTAATG
>JBKACM010000274.1:0-3085 GCA_046269335.1 Alphaproteobacteria bacterium
CGCCGCCCGCTCCACCAGGGTACGAAAGGTCGCCGCCGTGCGCGGGGAGTAGAACAGCACGCCGTCGAACGCACCCCGTTCCAGGCCGGCCGCCATCGTCCCTGATAACGCCTCGGCGGTGATGGCTTCGTAGAGCTGAACCTTGCGAACCTCGAACCCGGCCCGAGCAAGCTCCCCCCCCAGGTCGCCGGCGGTGACGCTTCCGGCCGCGTGCAGCAACGCCCCGTTCCCCGGCCGCAGACGTCCCCGCACCAGTTCCGCCAAGGCCGCCACGTCACCATCAGCACTTTCCACCCGGACAAAGCCCAGGGCGCGGGCCGTGCGGGCGGTGGCCTCTCCCACGGCGAACAATGGCAAGGCACGGTCGGGGCTGACTTCCGCCAGCTTTCGCACGCCGTTGGCACTGGTACAAAGGATGGCCTGAACGCCGGCCAGATCCACGGTCGCCGCCAGGGAGCGCACCGTCAGCAGAGGTTCCACGGTGACAGTGAACCCCTGGGAACGCAACAACTGGGCAAGATCGGCGGAATCCTCCCGGGGTCGGGTGACCAGTACCCGCTGCCCCGAGTTCACCTTGTCCCCGCCAGAAAATCCGGGCCGGCCCGGCGCAACAGCTCCTCGGCCGCATCCAGGGCCATGGCCGAAGCCTGCCTACGCGGCCCCCGACGTTCGGTGGAGAGCATTTCGCGGCCATCGGTGCGAAGGATTCGGCCACGGAACCACAGCTCGTCCTGCCCCTGGAACTCGGCCAGCGCGGCGATGGGCGTCCGGCAGGAGCCATCGAGTCGCCTGAGAAACGTCCGTTCCGCCGACACGCACCCGGTGGTTTCCGGATGGTTCAGGGGAGCCAGCCAGGCGTGGGCCGCGTCATCGTCGGAACGGCAGGCGATACCAATGGCCCCTTGCGCCACCGCCGGCAACAGCACGTCACAGGAAAGGATCGAAGTGGCCTCGGCCTCCAGGCCGAGACGACGCAGACCGGCCAGGGCCAACAAGGTCGCATCCACCGCTCCCTCGTCGAGTCGCCTAAGACGGGTCTGGACATTGCCCCGCAGGGACACCACCTTCAGGTCCGGACGACGCTGGAGCACCTGTGCCCCGCGCCGCAGACTGGCGGTGCCGACCACCGCCCCCGCCGGCAAAGCCTCCAGGCTGGCTGCCTTGCGGCACAGAAAAGCGTCGCGCGGGTCCTCCCGCGGCAGCATGCAGGGCAGGACGATGCCATCCGGCAACTCGGTCGCCACGTCTTTCATGGAGTGAACGGCGATGTCGACGTGGCCAGCCAGCATCGCCTCGTCCAGTTCCTTGGTGAAAAGCCCCTTGCCGCCGATTTCCGCCAGTGGCCGATCCAGCACCCGGTCCCCGGTGGTCTTCAGAACGACAATCTCGATCGCCCCGGCCTGAGCCAGTTCCGGGTGGGCGGCCACGAGAAGATCCCTCGTCTGGTGGGCTTGCGCCAACGCCAGGGGGCTGCCTCGTGTGCCGATGCGCAGGATAGCCTTGGTACTCATGGCAACGTGTTGTAGAGGGTGCGTGGTGGCAAGGGAAGTCACTATTCGAGTCCGGAGCACGGGGATTTTTCGGAGTGGGCGGTCCTATCAAGAACGTGCTGGGCATTGAAACCAGTTGCGACGAAACCGCCGTCGCCGTGGTCGCGGAGGATCGGCGAATACTGTCCAATCTGGTGCTGTCCCAGGTGGAGGTGCACCGGCCTTTCGGCGGAATCGTGCCCGAAATTGCCGCCAGAGCCCATCTCCAGCACCTGGACCGGCTGGTTCTTGAGGCTCTGGCCGAGGCCGGAACCGGATGGGAGGGGATTGACGCCGTTGCCGCCACCGGCGGACCGGGACTGATCGGCGGGATCATCGTCGGGGTCATGACCGCAAAGGCCATCGCCGCCGTGCGGGGTCTTCCGTTCCTGGCCATCAATCACCTGGCGGGACACGCCCTGACGGCACGGCTGACCCATGACCTCGACTTTCCCTATCTGCTGCTGCTGGTCTCCGGCGGCCACTGCCAGACCCTGGTGGTGGAGGGAGAGGATCGGTATCGTCGACTCGGCACCACCATCGACGACGCCGCCGGAGAAGCCTTCGACAAGGTCGCCAAGATGATCGGTCTGGGCTATCCCGGTGGCCCGGCCCTGGAGCGGGCGGCACGGGATGGCGACCCGGCCCGTTTCGCCCTGCCCCGGCCGATGAAGGGGCGGCCGGGCTGCGACTTTTCCTTTTCCGGCCTGAAAACCGCCGTGCGTCAGTTGTTGAATTCTCCCGGCTCGTCCTGGGCACCCAAGGACATCGCCGACCTGGCGGCATCGTTCCAGGCGGCGGTGTCCGAGGCGGTGGTCGACCGCTGCGGCCGCGCCATTCATGAGTTCCGGGAGCACTGGCCGGAGGGGACGACCCTGGTGGTCGCGGGCGGAGTAGCCGCCAATTCCGTCCTGCGCGCAAACCTGCAACGATTGGCCGAAGAGAGAGGACTGTCGTTCCTGGCTCCGCCGCTGGCCCTATGCACCGACAACGCCGCCATGATCGCCTGGGCCGGGGTGGAGCGGTTGAGATCCGGGAGGGTCGACGGACTCGACTTCAGGCCCAGGCCCCGCTGGCCCCTGGACCCCGACGCTCCGAAGCGTCGCTTCGCCGGAGCCAAGGCATGATACGCAGGTCGGAAAATCCGACCTGCTGCGTTCAATCGCCACGCAGGCTCACGCCGCAGGGACGGCGGCCCGCGGTCGCGGGCTCCAAAGCCACAAGTCGGCAATTCGTGGCTTTGGCATGAGCGGGTACGGGCGTGGAGCGCCTCTCCTCCATCTGATCCGCCATGGCCAGTCCACCTTCAACGCCGCCTGCGCCGTCATCCCCTGGAGCGACCCGATGCTGTTCGATGCGCCGCTGTCCGCCCGCGGCGAGGAGGAAGTGGCCCTGCTGCGACGGCGGGTGGCGGAGTTGCCGGTTGAACTGGTCCTCGTCTCGCCGCTGACCCGAGCCATCCAGACTGCGCTCGGGGCTTTCGGCTGCTAATGCCGCTGTTACAGCAAGCACAAACGTTAATCGCCCTGGGACGGGGCCGGTTGCCCAGGTAATGG
>JBKACM010000275.1:0-3074 GCA_046269335.1 Alphaproteobacteria bacterium
GCGTGCGAACCCTAAGGTTCGGACCAAGATTGATTGATTGCAAGACGACCGCCTCAACGACTCCCGGGGATATCAAGGAACCTGGTGGTGCCTTCAAGCAGGACTCCGTTGGCGGCTGGGCTGGTCTGACCGACAAGTACTGGCTGGCGGCCGTGGCTCCCGACCAGAAGATGGCGATCACCGCCCGGTTCGTTCATCGTCTGGCCGACAGCGCCGATCGCTTCCAGGTGGACTATCTGGGGACCCAGGTCGTCACCATACCGCCGGGAGCCTCGGTGGAGGTGGTGGATCACCTGTTCGTCGGGGCCAAGGAGTCCAACCTTCTTGACGCCTACAGCGACAGGCTGGGCATTCCCAAGTTCGATCTGGCCATTGATTTCGGGTGGTTCTACTTCCTGACCAAGCCGTTCTTCATCGCCTTGCAGTTTCTGCACGGGCTGCTCGGCAATTTTGGACTGGCTATCCTGGCGCTGACGGTCGTCGTCAAGCTCCTGTTCTTTCCGCTTGCCAACAAATCCTATCGGGCCATGAGCAAGATGAAAAAGCTCCAGCCCGAGATGAAAAAACTCCAGGAGCGCTTCGCTGACGACAAGGTGCGGCTCAATCAGGAACTGGTGGCACTGTACAAGCGGGAAAAGGCCAATCCGGCTTCCGGCTGTTTGCCGATCCTGGTCCAGATTCCGGTATTCTTCGCCCTCTACAAGGTGCTGTTCGTCACCATCGAGATGCGTCAGGCACCGTTCTATGGTTGGATACACGATCTTTCGGCCCCGGACCCCACCACCCTGTTCAATCTTTTCGGCTTGATTCCCTGGACACCGCCGGCCTTCCTCATGATCGGGGTCTGGCCCCTGGTCATGGGAATAACCATGTACCTGCAACAGAAGCTGAACCCCCAGCCGGCCGATCCGGTGCAGGCGAAGATGTTTCTGTTCCTGCCGCTGATCTTCACCTTCATGCTGGCCAGCTTCCCGGCCGGACTGGTGATCTACTGGGCGTGGAACAACGCCCTTTCCATCGGTCAGCAGTGGGTGATCATGCGCGGCATGGGGGTCAAGGCCTGACGATGCTGCCACAGGGTATTGTCGCCGATTCGGAGGTTCCATCGGCGGTCTCCCTGGAGTCGGGGAGGGTGTTGTTCGCGGGCGAGTGCTCGTTCGTACTGGCCGCGGCCGCCCTGTCGCAATTGCCCGATGCGGTCTTGCCGGAGATCGCTTTCGCCGGGCGTTCCAACGTCGGCAAGTCCAGTCTGGTCAATGCCCTGACTGGCCGCTCGACCCTGGCCCGCACTTCCAGCACGCCGGGGCGGACCCAGCAGCTCGTCTTTTTTCGACTGGCGGAACGCCTGATGATGGTGGACCTGCCGGGGTATGGCTATGCCGAGGCACCGAAGGCCGTCGTTCGGAGTTGGACCGGTCTGGTATACGACTATCTGCGCGGGCGGCCACCGTTGCGGCGGGCGCTGCTGCTGGTGGACTCTCGCCATGGTCTGAAGGATAACGACCGACAGGTGATGACCATGTTGGACACGGCCGCCGTCAATTACCAGATCGTGCTGACCAAGACCGACAAGATCCGGCCGGGTGAACTGGAGGTTCGTCTCCGGTCGGTGGCCGAGGAGCTTGCCCGCCATACCGCGGCTCACCCGGAGGTGCTGGCGACCAGTGCCGCCAAAGGACACGGCATTGGGGAACTGCGGGCCGCTCTGGCCGACCTGGCAGAGCCGTCGGGATAAACCTACATGGAAAGGATATTCACCATGAGTTCAGGCCAGACCTCCGCCACCGGTACCACCGATTCCGAACGGTCGGCATGGCTCGACAAGGCGAAGACGCTGTCCGAGGCACTGCCCTATATGCGGCAGTTCGCCGGGGAAACCGTGGTGGTCAAATTCGGTGGTCACGCCATGGACAAGGAGGAGTTGGCCCTCCAGTTCGCCCATGACGTGGTGCTGATGAAGCAGGTCGGGATCAACCCGGTGGTGGTTCACGGCGGTGGGCCCCAGATTGGCGCGATGCTGGACCGCTTGAGCCTCAAAAGCACGTTCGTGGACGGCCTCAGGGTCACCGACCGGGAGACCATGGATGTGGTCGAGATGGTTTTGTCGGGCACCATCAACAAGCAGATCGTTGCCGCCATCAATCAGGCGGGAGGCATGGCTGTGGGATTGTCCGGCAAGGACGGGATGTTGATGCAGGCGCGCAAGCTGCGCCACGTCACCCGCAGTGCCGATTCCAACCTGGAACGGGAAGTGGACCTGGGACATGTGGGCGAGCCGACCACGGTAACCCCTCATCTTCTCGACCTGTTCGAGGATTCGGACATCATTCCCGTCATCGCCCCGATCGGGGTCGGCGAGACGGGGGAGACCTACAACATCAACGCCGACACCGCCGCTGGCGCGGTGGCTTCCGCCATGAATGCCAGTCGCCTTCTGATGCTGACCGATGTGGTCGGAGTTCTGGATGGCGGGGGCAGACTCATCCCCGAGATGACCGCCGACACCGCCCGGGCCATGATCGCCGACGGCACCATCAACGGCGGCATGATCCCCAAGGTGGAAACCTGCCTGGAGGCCGTGGCGGCAGGGGTTCAGGCGGCCGTGATTTTGGACGGGCGCGTACCCCATGCCATCCTGCTGGAAATCTTCACACCCCATGGGATCGGTACCCTGATCCGGGCCTCATGACCGCCCACGTCAATACTGTCGCTTTTCAGGGCATCGAGGTCCTGGAAATCGACGTTCAAGTACAGATTGCCGCCGGTCTGCCCTCATTCACCATTGTCGGCCTGCCCAACAAGGCGGTGGGAGAGAGCCGGGACCGGGTGAGAGCGGCCCTGGGGGCCATCGGTCTGGCCCTGCCGCCGAAACGCATTGTCGTCAATCTGGCCCCGGCCGACGTGCAGAAGGAAGGAAGCCATTTCGACCTCGCCATTGCCGTCGGCCTGCTGGTGGCCATGGACGTCCTGCCGATGGAAGAGATCCTGGGATGCACGGTGCTGGGGGAGTTGGCCCTGGATGGGGCCGTCGCCCCGGTGGCGGGGGTGCTGCCAGCCGCCGTATCGGCCAATGC
>JBKACM010000276.1:0-3070 GCA_046269335.1 Alphaproteobacteria bacterium
TCGCCATTGCCGCCGGAAGGCATTCCACGGTGGGGATCGACCTGGTGGCCATGTCGGTCAACGATCTGGTGGTACAGCTTCCGCGCTACGTTCTTGGGCGATGAAATCGTGTCCGAAATCAATCCAATGACAGGCATTGAAACCAAACGCGCCGTTCGTATCAGTAGCGAAAGCCTTGGGGTGAAGGGTTACAACCAACTAATCGAACAAGTAACAGCATTTGCTGCAACTGAACTTGGTGTGATTTTCGATAAAGACTTCGCGCAATGGTGTGAAGAACAAGCAGAGAGGTTTGTGTGATGAAAACTTTACCAGAAATTGTTTTATGTGGATTAAAGCCAAAGGTTTTTTATCGAGCCAAAGACTTAGCTCAAGAAATGGCTATTGATGAAAGGCAGGCAGCTTGCGGCCTTCGTGAACTCTCGCGGGGGGGGTAATTGATAAAGTCAAAGAGCGTGGGCGTGTTGTGTATATCACGCGCCAAGAGAGTTTGTTTTGAATGACCCATGTTTATGACTTCACCCAAGACAGTGAAAAAGCTGGATCTTCCTTCGATGATGCCGCTGCCGGAAGACCACGTGCTCAACCGCAGTTTCTATCTGCTCCGCGAGCAACCGGGCCGGATCGGCGGCAGGGACGGCAGGGTATGGGTGGCGCGAGCCCCCCGGGGCAACGACAACGTCTCGCCGTTGGTGATCGGCGGTAACGACTGGGCCGCCGCCTGGGCCCTGGGAGACAACGGCCGGCCCCTGTTCCCAATGGTGCCGGGTGGCGAGCGGCAGCGGGAACTTTCCTTCCGCTTCGGTATCAATCTCGTCATGTACGCCCTGACCGGAAACTACAAGGCGGACCAGGTCCATCTGCCGATCATCCTGCAACGGCTCAAACGATGACCGATATCCTCACCTCTCTTTCCGTCTCGCCTCACCTACCGGTTTCCGTGCTGGTGGCCCTGGCTGTCGCCACGGGAGTGGGGCTTGCGCTGCCGGGTTTGGGCCGGGAAAGATGGAGAAGCTCGATCCGGATTCTGCCGCTGCTGGTTCTATGGGCCATGGTCCTGGAACCGCGCATGGTGGTCGAGAAGCGAACCGCCGACAATGACGTTGCCCTGGTGCTGGTGGACGACAGCCCCAGCCAGACCCTGGGCGACCGTACCGCCCAGACCGATGCCGCATTGCGGACACTGACCGAACGCCTGCGACAACAGAAATCGCTGGACGTGCGGGTGGCCAGACTGGGGGCGTTGAACGCCGGGGGGGGTGAGGGCACCCGGCTTCTCACCGCCGCCCGGCGTGCCATCGCCGACCTGCCACTCCATCGGCTCGCCGGCGTGTTTCTGATCACCGACGGGGAAATCCACGACGTGCCGCCCCCGGGAGATGCCGGCCTTGACTTCAAGGCACCGGTTCACGCCCTGCTGACGGGAAAGCCGGACGAAGGCGACCGACAGCTTATGGTGCGGGAAGCCCCTGGCTTCGGTATCGTCGGCAAGACGGTGAGCCTCACCCTACAGGTGGACGATACTTTCGCTCAGACCGCCGGTGGCGGTACCGCCCGTCTGACCGTCCGCCGGGATGGTGGGGCGGAGGATGTGCTCCCGGTCCCGGTTGGACGGCCGTTTTCCCTGCCGATCGAGGTTTCCCACGGCGGCAGCAATGTCGTGGAGATGGAGGTCGAGCCCGGCCCGGCCGAGTTGTCCCTGGCCAACAACCGCACCGCCGTCACCCTTGGCGGGGTTCGCGACCGCCTGCATGTACTCTTGATCTCGGGACGACCCCATGCCGGCGAACGTTCCTGGCGCAACATCCTGAAGTCCGACCCCAATGTCGATCTGGTTCATTTCACCATCCTGAGACCCCTGGAGAAGAACGACCTCACCCCCCTGAACGAGTTGTCTCTAATCTCGTTTCCCATGCGTGAACTGTTCGAGGAAAAACTCCGCGATTTCGATCTGGTGATCTTCGACCGCTACAGCCAGCACGATCTGGTCCCGGCGGCCTATCTTCAGAACGTGGCCCGCCATGTCCACAAGGGCGGCGCGGTTCTGGTAGCGGCGGGACCCGAGTTCGGCACCAGCCATGGGCTGGCCGCAACGCCCCTCGGCGATGTGCTGCCGGCCAGACCCTCCGGGCAGGCCGTGGAGGTCGGTTTCGTGCCCAGATTGACGGGAGATGGCTTCCGTCATCCGGTCACCACAGGACTGAAAGGGGCCGGTAGCCCGGACACCCCTCCAACCTGGGGACGCTGGTTTCGGCAAGCCAGGGTCGATCCGGACGGCGACGTTCTGATGACCGGGGCCGGGGACCTGCCGCTGTTGATCCTGAAACGGGTGGACGAGGGCCGGGTGGCCCTGATCCTCAGCGATACCCTCTGGCTGTGGTCCAAGGGCTTTGAGGGAGGGGGACCGGAAGCCGAACTGTTGCGCCGTCTCGCCCACTGGCTGATGAAGGAACCGGAACTGGAAGAAAACGCCCTGGTCGCCGAAGCCAGTGACTCCGCTCTGACCATCACCCGCCGTCATTTGAAGACGGATGGCGACATGCCCACCGTGGTGACGGTCACCACGCCCTCCGGCGAGGTTCGCAAGATCCCCCTGACGACGGTGGGGGGGCAGGAACAGGCCGTACTGCCGGCAACCGAGCCTGGTCTTTACCGCCTGAGCGACGGGGTGCGCAGCACCGTCGGCGTCGTCGGCGGTCGCGATCCCCTGGAATTCCGGGAACTGGCGGCAACCGACCGGCTGTTGCGTCCGGTGGCGAAGGCCAATGGCGGCGGCATCGTATGGCTTTCCCAAGGTGGCGTGCCCGAGATTCGGCGGATCCGACCCGGTCGGGACACCGCGGGTCACGGCTGGCTTGGCCTCCTGGCCAACGGCAGCTATACCGTGACCGGGATCGAGGAGGTACCTCTGATGCCGGCCTGGCTGGCGTTGCTGCTGTCCGTCGGTGGTCTGACGCTGGCGTGGTGGTACGAGGGAAGATACTGATATTAGTGTTATACCAATCCGCGTTGATCGTGACCGATCAACGCCCTCAATCACCGGCGGGGCCGTCCGGCCCCTTGGCTTGCG
>JBKACM010000277.1:0-3060 GCA_046269335.1 Alphaproteobacteria bacterium
ACCGCTGGGCCCCATCAGCAGGACGATTTCAGAGGCTCCGATGGAAAACGAGGCTTCGCCGACCAGGGGCTTCCCGGTTGGCGTGGCGATGCGGAGGTTCCGTACTTCGAGAACGGTTCTGGAATCCCGGGTCATGGGCGTGTCTCCCGCACGAGAACCCGTCCCACCGGGAATCCCGTTCCCAGGGAGGTGGAGGCCGCCAGTCTTCGGAAATCATCGGGCGAGGCCAGCACCAGGAAGTGGGCCCGCCGCGCCTTGGCCATGCTGGTAACCACGAAAGAGGCCAGGGCGTTGTGATCCTTGCTGGTCCTGAGGCCCATCAGCTTGCCGGGCAGGCCGTGGAGGAGGGTATGGAGTGCCCCTCTTGACAGGTTGGGATCGCTGGCGGTCAGGGTTTCGAAATCGCTCAGGATGCGGCTGAGCAGCGGGACGAGGCGATCATCGTCAATCATCGCGGCACCGAACTCCACCGCCAGGATGGAGAGGAAGGCATCCATCTTCGGGTTGTCGAGCAGTCTCGAACCGGCGCGGGCCAAGGCTTCCCGGCCGCGCGCATCCTGCAGGGTCTGGCTCAGGACCCGGGTCAAGGGTCCCCATTCCACTTCCGTCCGGCGGTCGGCGAACAGCTTCGAGGTATAGTCCGTGACCGTAGTCCACAGGGCGGTGCCGGCCTTGTCCACCAGTATCGGCCTCAGGGAAGCCATCATGTCGTCCAGAGTGGTGGGGTCGATGTTGGCGACCGCTTCCTGCCAGGCGGTACGGGTACGGGGCTGGTTCATGGCCCGCTCCAGTGCCCGATCGGCGATGTCGCGGACCATCGGTCGGTATTCGGAATCGAAGGCCGGTTCGCGCACGGCTTTTTGCCATGTCCGGCGCAGACTGATGACGAAGTCCGAAAGCATGCGGCGGATTTCGGTCCGCTGGTGGTCCGGCAGCAGCGTCCACAACGCCACCGGGTCGGCATCGAACAGAAGGGCCTGAATGGAAGGGTCGGACAGGATCGAGCGGTTTCCGCCATAGGGCGTGAAACGCAGCCGCCCGTCTCCGGTCAGGGCGGCCTGGCCGCATTTTACCGGAAAGCCGTCCTCCTCCAGCCGGAAAACCGGGAGCGTGGCTTCGACATCCGAAATTCCCCCGCCGGACAGACGATACTCGGCGACCGTCGTCCTGGCCGACGGCGGCAGGATTTGCAGGGCGGTGAACGCGATCGCCAGCAGGATGACGGCGCTCGCGATCCCCTGTTGAAGACGACGGTCGGTTATGAGGTTCGGCATGACCTGATATCTCTTCCGCTCCGCGGCAGTGGTGAAGGGTATAAGTCCTGAGAGCGGGACATCGAACAGATTTTTTGCCCCCGGTATCGATTCCGAGGCCAATGGCCCGTTGCGGGCCACGGAGTGTCGGTATCGTCTCCCGGCAATTGACATGACAGCCGCGGTGAGTCCGGCTATGCTGCGCCACGGGTTCCGCAGGAGGATGCGCCATGAACGATGCCGCCATTTCCCAGATTGTCGACACGCTCACGGGGCTCACCCGCGACATCAACAACATGGCCAACGTCACCAAGGAACAGGTTTCCATGGTTCTGGGGGCGCTGGACGACATTGCCGCCCATACCCTGGCGATGCAGGGTATCGTCGGTGCGATCCTGAAGAAGGTTCCGGTGGATGGGGCGGAGGTAGCCGCCTGGATCGAGTCCCAGACCGCCGGGTTTGACGCCACCCCGACCAGTGCCGGCAAGGCCAAGGCCATCGCCGCCGCCATGTTGAGCGAAAGCGGCCGTTGAAATGAGGAGAGGAACATGGCCGATATCCTGATCTATACCAGCACCACCTGCCCCTACTGCGTGCGCGCCAAGCGACTGCTGGAAAAGAAAGGGGCGGCCTACCAGGAACTCAATGTCGAGACGTCGTCCGAGCTTCGCGACGAGATGCTTCTTCGCTCCAACGGCAGGCGCACCGTGCCGCAGATTTTCATCCATGGTCAGCACGTGGGGGGCTGCGACGATCTGTATGCCATGGAGTCTGCCGGGACCCTGGATGGTCTGTTGCGAGGGGAGGGGGTGTGAGCGACGGTTTTACCGTTGCCTGCCTCCAGGTCAACGCCGGGCGCGAAATGGGACCCAATATCGAGGCCGCCACCGCCTTGGCCCGTCGGGCCAGGGATCGGGGCGCGCGCATGATCCTCATGCCCGAGAACGTGACGATGATGGAGTGGGGGCGCGAGAAGATCCTGAACCAGGCCTATGCCGAACCGGACCATCCGGCGTTGTCGGCCTTCGGGGATCTGGCGCGGGAATTGGGGGTGTGGCTCCACTGTGGGAGTCTGACGGTACGGGTGACGGACGACATGGTGGCCAACCGCACCTACATGTTCCGTCCGGATGGGGAAATCGTCGGCCGCTACGACAAGATCCACATGTTCGACGTCGATCTCGGCAATGGCGAGAGTTACCGCGAGTCCGCGGCGTTCGTTCCCGGAAGCCAGGCCCGGGTGGTGATGACGCCCTGGGGCGGGCTGGGTCTGTCCATCTGCTACGACCTGCGCTTTCCATACCTCTATCGCGCTCTGGCCCATGGCGGTGCCGATTTTCTCGCCATTCCCGCCGCCTTTACCCGGCAGACCGGCGAGGTTCACTGGCATGTCCTGCAACGAGCCCGGGCGATTGAAACCGGCTGCTACGTGTTCGCGCCGGCCCAGACCGGGCGGCACGCCAACGGGCGGGAGACCTATGGTCACGCTCTGATCGTCGATCCCTGGGGAACGGTGTTGGCCGATGCCGGCGAGGCTCCGGGGGTGATTCTGGCCGAGGTCGATCCGGCCAGAGTGGCCGAGGCTCGGAGCCGGATTCCGGCTCTTCGTCATGATCGCGCCTTCACGCCGCCGTCCTGATGCCGCGGCGTCGGGACCACGGCTCGGACTACCAAGGGTGATGGGTCTGGCGGTAGTAGGTAAATTTCCGGTTGGGGCCTATTTCTCGCTTTGGTTTTTTTTTGGTGAGGGTCTATCCTGAAGCATGCCCGTCCCCGCCGGGGGGGGGGCGGCTGGGGCGTGGTGGCG
>JBKACM010000278.1:0-3058 GCA_046269335.1 Alphaproteobacteria bacterium
CAGCAATTTTTCCGCCCTTGCCAATACAACCAGTATTGGCGGCGGTTGGAAAAACCGCAGGCAGACCAAATCTCTGCGCCATAATCACGAGTCCCTGTGAGAAAAGCGGGTTAGATTTGGGCCGATTCCCGGGGGCCGTTCGTTGGAGGGCGATTTCTTCCGGGAGTGCTTCAACCACCAGTGCTTATGGCATATCGAACTATCCCGGCATTTCGCGGAGCAGGGTATGTCCTTTGGACTACTCTCCGGGCGACACGGGTCTTTCCCGATGGGTGTGACATTTTTGTGCGGATCTTCATCCTGTTGAAATAACAGTGGAGTTTGTGAAATTGGCACAGGAGGGCGTGGTTCGTATCCGGGGGCATGAACAAACTTCTGTTGGCGTGGTTCGGGCCCGGCATTAAATGAATTCAAAAGCGTGGGATTCGCCGGGCCAACTCCGGACCACCAGGGGCCGGGGTCGGGAAAAGCCGAGGGAAACCGAGGGAAATGGCGGAGGCAGTCGAAGGTGCAATTTGACCCAATAAGCCGGGGTACCCGGTTCTTCGGTGCGGCGTCGTTCCTGTTCGGCTCCTCGGAGTCCGAGCAGGTGCTGGATGCCCTGCCGGCGAGGGCGGCGCTGGTCGACGCGGCGGGGCGGCTTGGCGTCGTCAACGCCGCCTGGCGGTCGGTGGCGACGGGCAGCGACTTCTTTCCCCAGGGTGTCCGCCGTGGGCTGAGCTATCTGGATCTGTGCGATGCCACCACTGGCGTGAATGCCGGAACGGCCTGGACCATCGCCAACGGCCTGCGTTCGGTGCTGGGTGGAGCCGTCCCCAGTTTCGAGCTTCAGTACTCCTGGCATTTCGCCAATGTCCGCCGTGATTTCAAGTGCCTGATTTCGTCCCTGAGTCAGGAGGGCGTCGCCGCTCCGCGAGGGGCCGTGATCCTGCACGTGGAACTCGCCGTGCCCGCCGATGAGGCGATGGGGGAGCCCCATGGCGCGTCGGGGGGGAGCGGCGCTTCCGACGGCATGCGGGACATCGGCATGGTGGCCGACCGCGTGCCGGCTCTGGTGTTCTATGTGGATGCCGACTTGACGTTCCGGGCGGCCAATCGGCAGATGGAGAAGTGGTTCGGCGTCGCCTCCGCCGACATTGTCGGCATGGGCATGGTGGAGGTTACCGGACCGGTGCTGTTCCGCCGCATCCAGTCGCACGTCTACACGGCCCTTTCCGGGCGTCGGGTCGGTTTCGAGGACATGTTCGAGGAGCCGCCGGGGACTCGTCGCTGGTTCCAGGCCACCTTCATTCCGGACACGACGCCGGAAGGGCGGGTGCGCGGTTTCAGCGCCCTGGCCTACGACATCACCCGGTACAAGGCGTTGGAGCACGACCTGGACGAGGCAAAGGTGGCCAGCGAGCGGTGTACCCGCCTGCAATCGGACCTGCTTGGCCACGTTGCCGTCGAGATGAAGTCGCCCCTGACCTCCATTCTGGGATTTTCCGAAACCCTGGCCAACGCCCTGTTCGGGCCGCTCGCCGACCCGTACCAGGAATATGCCAAGGACATACGGGATACCGCCAGCAGCCTGGTGGAGATGGCCGGCGATCTGGTGGACCTGGCCAAGATCCAGTCGGGTCAGTTGCAACTCGACGAGGAACGGATCGACCTGAAGGCCCTGCTGACCACCAGTACTGGTCGCGCCCAGCAGATGGCCAAGGGAGCCGGGGTCCGGCTGGTGGTGAAGGTGGGGCGAAGCGTGCCCGGTCTGTTCGCCGACGAGAGAATGCTGCGTCAGGTAATCCTCAACCTGGTGGCAGCCGTCGTGCGCCTGTCGCCCGATGGGGCGACCATAACCCTGACGACCCGGAACGAGGAAGACGGGGGGCTTGGCATCCTGGTCACCAATCCGGAGGCTGCCGTCGCGCAGAAGGACCTTGATCATCTTCTCAAGCCCTTCGCGAGGCTGGAGGTGCCGCGCGCCAGCGCTGCCGTCATGGGGGGGCTGACGCTGCCTCTTACCAGTCACTTCATGCAGTTGCACGGTGGATCGCTGGAGCTGCGCAGTGGTCCCAAGTCCGGTGTTACCGTCGCGGCTGTTTTCCCGAGGCCCAGGCTGGTGAGCTGACATCGCCGGTCGGGTCCGGTCGTTCGGGTGTGCCGCCGTTCCCCCCTCGCCTGAAAAAAAAGGTTCCCGATCATGCGCAAAGCCGTTGTCGCTGCCGTTGCCGGTTTCATTCTTGTGGTACCGGGGGCCGTGTCGGCCGCCGATGCCGGTGCCTTTACCGCCAGGCAGGTGGAGGAAATCGAGACCACCGTCCGTGCCTACCTGAAGAAGCATCCGGAGGTGATCCTGGAAGCGGCGGAGGCGTTGCGGGAGCGGGAGGCCGAGATGTCCAGGGCCCGCACGCGCGAGACTCTGGAGAGGATACGTCCAGAGCTGGAGCGGAATCCCGGGACTCCGGTACTGGGTAATCCCAAGGGCAACGTGACGATCGTCGAGTTCTTCGACTATCGCTGCGGTTACTGCAAGAGCGTCTACCCCAAGATCATGAAGGTGGTGAACGAGGACGGCAACGTGCGCCTGGCGATGAAGGAGCTGCCGATATTGGCTCCGGACTCGGAGGCAGCGTCGCGGGCGGCGCTGGCCGCCGACAGGCAGGGCAAGTACGGGGCGTTCCATCAGGCTGCCATGGCTCATCGGGGCGCTTTTGACGATGAAGCCATACAAAGTCTCGGGAAAAAGGTGGGACTGGACATGGCCAGAATGAAGGCCGACATGACCGCTCCGGCCACCGATGCCGAGCTTGAACGCAACCGCGATCAGGCCCGTGTCCTGGAGTTGAGCGGCACGCCGGCCTTCGTCATCGGGGAAACGATCGTCCCCGGCATGGCCTCGCCGGAGACCTTGAAGGAGCTGGTTGCCGCGGCGCGCAAAAAGCACGGCGGCTGAGAGGAACCCGCTCCGCACGAAGTCAAAACTTCATGCGGATGGTATGATACCAGACCGAGATGAGCTTGACTCATCACGGTCTGGGAATGGCGCGTTGAGCGCCCGCGCGATCGTTCGCGCGCA
>JBKACM010000279.1:0-3054 GCA_046269335.1 Alphaproteobacteria bacterium
GCGCAAGCCAAGGGGCCGGACGGCCCCGCCGGCGATTGAGGGCGTTGATCGGTCACGATCAACGCGGATTGGTATTAGTCAGACACTGATGCTGAACGGCCGAAGCCGCCAGCAATCAACGGTGAGGATGATGTCTCGTCCGACGGTCATATTCGGATAGGGCCAGCCCGATGAGGACAAGCAGCGCTGGAATGCCGATCCCGACATAAAGTGTGAACCATGTCATGGCGCGAGTCCCTTCAGATGCCTTCTTGCGACCAAGTGTAGCGCAATGCCGCCGGATATCCAACCTATGCCTATGAGGGCAATCGTTACGCCATGCGCTGCTCCGGGCAAACCATAGGAAAATGCGACCAGCGGGGCGATCGCGCCAGCGGCCACCATGGCGATGGCAATACCGTTCATGAACGTTGCCGTCAGTTTCGTTCGCTCGTTCTCGACAAGACTCATTCTCGCCCCCTTCCGCAACCGACAAAATAAGATTGTTTTCCACATGCTTTTCAATGGATTATTCTGCTATACGGGTGAGCCGTATGAGATGACTCATCGACACCCTGGTAAGGTCCGCGCGGCGCTTGAGCGTGCCGTCTGTGTCTGTTTTGATCATGGGTCAAAATGTCTGCACGGCGGTATCAGTCGGAGAAGCTGGCGCGACGGCTTCTCGGTCTTACCCACCCAATACACGGCTTCCGAGGACATCAATCCATGCGTCATTCCTTGAAACTGCTGGCAACCGTCCTGGCGCTGGGCACCACGGCCGGTGCGGCTTGGACCTCTCCGTCCCTCGCCGCCATCGCCGTCGGTGCGCTCGCCTCGGGCACGGTGGCGTTGCGTGACCTGCCGGACGAACTCCAGGTGGAGGGCGTCGTGGAGGCCATCAATCAGGCCACCGTAACCTCCAAGACGGCGGGGACGATCATCGAGATCAATTTCGACGTCAACGACTTCGTCGAGAAGGGCGACGTGCTGTTGCGCTTTCAGGGCAAGACCAATCGTGCGGGCCTGAAACAGGTCGAGGCCGCTCAAAGGGAGGCGGGTGCCCACCTGCTCGAAGCCCAGCGCAAGCACCGCCGCGTGAGAGAACTGTTCGAAAAGGAGATTATGACCGCCTCCCAGATGGATCAGGCCCAGGCCGCTCTCAGCGCTGCCATCGCTCGTGTCGAGGCCGCCGATGCGCAATTGATATCGGCCCGCGAAAACGTTTCCGACACCGTGGTGGTGGCACCATACAGTGGCTATGTCACTAGGCGATTCATCCAGTTGGGGGAAAACGCGAATATCGGTACTCCGCTGTTCGCGGGGTTGTCGCTGGGAAAGCTGCGGGTGATCGCCTCGGTGCCACAGCGATTCGTGGAGGCCGTGCGCGAGCGCGGGCAGGCCGTCGTCTTGCCACTGGGGGCCGGGGGCGATGTCATCCAGGCGGAAAAGATCGTCATCTATCCATACGCGGACCCCAAGAGCCACCAGTTTTCCGTGCGGCTCAACCTGCCCGAGGGGGTCAAGGAGCTGTACCCCGGTGAACTGGTCAAGGTCAGCTTCGTCGTGGGAACGCGCAAGCGGCTGGTGATCCCCGCCACCGCGGTGGCCCAGCGTGTCGAGACCTCCGGCGTGTACGTGCTCGACGCCAAGGGTGGCGTTTCGTTGCGTCATGTGCTGCTGGGTGGCCGGGTGGGACCGGACGGCATGGAAGTGCTCTCCGGCCTGAGCGCCGGCGAGGTCGTGGCCCTGGATCCGATCCTGGCCGGACAGCGTCTCTTCGAAAGCCGGAAGGGCAAGGCCCATGAGTGAGCACGACGCCGGTCTGGGCCTCTCGGGCCGCATGGCCAGAGCCTTTCAGAATTCCGAGATCACCCCCCTGCTGGCCCTGATGGGCTTTCTGCTGGGGCTGTTCGCGGTGCTCATCACGCCCCAGGAGGAAGAGCCCCAAATCTCCGTCACCTTTGCCAACGTGTTCATCCCCTTTCCCGGGGCCTCCGCCGCCGAGGTGGAGAAACTGGTTACCACTCCTGCGGAACAGGTACTCTCCGAAGTGGCGGGACTGGACAACATCTATTCCGTGTCCCAGCCCGGCATGGCGGTGCTCACCGTGCGTTACAAGGTCGGCGAGGATCGCACCGCGGCCATCCTCAGGCTCTACAACGCCGTCTTTTCCAACCAGGATTTCCTGCCGCGCAATCTGGGCGTGGGCCAGCCTCTGGTCAAACCCAAGGGTATCGACGACGTGCCCATCGTCACCATCACTCTTTGGAGCGATGATCCGTCCGTGGGAACTACCGCCCTCACCAGCGTGGCCCACAGCCTGGAGTCCGAACTCAAGCGCGTCCCAGGTACCCGCAACGTCTACAGCGTCGGCACGCGCCAGGCAGTGGCGCGGGTGGTCCTCGATCCCCAGCGCCTGAGTGGGCTTGGTATCTCTCTCGAAGACCTGGAGCGCGCTCTGGGGGCTGCGAATTATTCACGTCATGCCGGCGACGTGGTTGCCGGCAACGCATCCATTCCGGTGCAGGCCGGCACGTTCCTCAGCCGCGCCGACGAGGTGGGCGAACTGGTCGTGGGCTTCCAGGACGGCTTGCCCATCCACCTCTACGACGTGGCCGAGGTGCGTTCCGAACCCGATGATCCGGAGCACTACGTCTGGCTTGGCTCCGGCCCCGGGGCCTCCCAGGTGGGCATCACGGCCCAGGGAGAATTCCCCGCCGTGACCATCGCGGTTTCCAAGAAGCCCGGGACCAATGCCGTGTCCATCGCCAGCCAGGTGCTGGAACATCTGGAACAGATGAAGGGCTTCCTCATCCCAGACACCATCCACACCACCGTGACCCGCGACTACGGCGTCACCGCCGGGGCCAAGGCCAGCAAACTTATCGGCAAGCTTGCCTTCGCCACCTTCTTCGTGGTGCTGCTCGTACTCCTGACCATGGGGTGGCGCGAGGCCGCCATCGTGGGCGGCGCGGTCATCCTCACCCTGGCCCTGACTCTGTTCGCCAACTGGGCGTGGGGCTTCACCCTCAACCGCGTGAGTCTCTTCGCCCTCATATTCTCCATCGGCATTCT
>JBKACM010000280.1:0-3014 GCA_046269335.1 Alphaproteobacteria bacterium
TGGTAATCATGAGTACGATCTTTGCTCGCGTGGTGGACAACAAGGTCCTTGAGATCGTCGCAATCCCGGAAGGCTCAAGCCTCTTCGACTGCTTCCACCCGCAACATGCTTCGCAATGCGTGCCCGCTCCCGAAGGCTGCCAACAGGGGTGGGTGGCCTACCAGGGCACCCTGGTCGATCCTCGCTCAGTGGGATATCTGGCGGCCCAGGCACTGGCCGCCTCCGACACCACCATGATGAGGATCGGCGAGGCGGTCTCACTCGGCCTCACCACCTGGGAGACGGCCGACGTCGTCGCCTGGATGACGTGGCGGCGGAGCTTGCGGGGGCTTCTGGACGATCACACCGTTCAGGATCCGCCGGTGCGGCCGGCGTTTCCGGCGGGGACGTGAGACGAGGGGATACCGCTATGGAAAGCTGCAAAAGCTGTGAACGTCTGGCGACGGCGGAGGCGGAGGTCTCCGGCCAGCGCGAGGATATCCGGCGCATGATGGCAATGCTGGAGGCGCTGCGGGAGGACATCCAGGGGCTGCGACTGGAATACGCCACCGCGCGCGGGGCGCTGGGCATGGCGCGGTGGCTGTGGGGAGCGGCCGGGGCAGTTGTTGCCGCCACCGTGACCTTGGCAACGAAACTCTACGGACCGGCCTTACATCCTTGAGGAGGATGACTCCACGGGCTGGCCGTTGAGGGTCAGTCCCCGGCCATCAGCGGATACCCACATCGTTTCGCCTTCGGCGATCCCATCGGCCAGCAGAAGCATCGCCAACGGGTTCTCCAGGTGACGCTGGATGACCCGTTTCAGCGGTCTCGCGCCATAGACCGGATCGTAACCGCGCTCCACCAACCAGGATTTGGCTGCATCGTCCAGGTCCATACCGATCTTGCGATCCTCCAGGCGTTGACGCAGTCGACCGAGCTGGATGTCAACAATGCCCCCCATCTGCGCTCGCGTCAGACGGCGGAACAGCAGAATCTCATCCAGGCGGTTGAGAAACTCTGGTCGAAAGGCGGCCCGGACCATTTCCATCACCGGGCCGCGCAGGGCGGTGGAATCCGCCTCTTCCTCGCCCTGGGCCGCCAGGATTTCGGAACCGAGGTTGGAAGTCAGCACGATCAGGGTGTTGCGAAAATCCACCGTCCGTCCCTGACCATCGGTCAGACGGCCATCATCTAGAACCTGAAGCAGGATGTTGAACACGTCCGGATGGGCCTTTTCCACCTCGTCGAACAGCACCACCTGATAGGGACGCCTGCGCACCGCTTCTGTCAGGGCACCCCCCTCCTCGTAGCCGACATAACCGGGCGGCGCACCAATCAGACGGGCCACGGCGTGCTTTTCCATGTATTCGGACATGTCGACCCGAACCATGGCCGTTTCATCGTCGAACAGAAACGCCGCCAGCGCCTTGGTCAGCTCGGTCTTGCCGACGCCGGTAGGTCCCAGGAACAGGAACGATCCCATGGGACGGTTGGGGTCCTGGAGGCCGGCGCGAGACCGCCGCACCGCATTGGACACCGCTCCCACCGCCTCTTCCTGGCCGATCACCCGCCGGCCCAGGACATCCTCCATGTGCATGAGCTTTTCACGCTCACCGGCCAGCATCTTGTCCACCGGAATTCCGGTCCAGCGGGACACGACGCCCGCAATCTGTTCGGTTCCCACCACCTCGTTGAGCATGCGGTTGGCCTCCGAGCCTTCGCCTGTCGCAAGCTGCTTTTCCAACTCGGGGATCACCCCGTACTGCAACTCGCCCGCCTTCTCGTAGCGGCTGTCGCGCAGGGCCTGTTCCAGGGCGATCCGGGCCTGATCCAGACGCTCCTTGACCCTGGTGGCTCCGGCGAGTTGATCCTTTTCCCGACGCCACGCCTCGGTAAGATTCCCGGACCTGGCCTCCAGGTCCCCAAGTTCGCCTTCCAGTTTACCCAGACGTTCCCGCGACAGGCGATCGTCCTCTTTTTTCAGAGCCTCCCGTTCGATCTTGAGCTGGACGATGCGCCGATCCAGCTCGTCCAGGGCCTCGGGCTTGGACTCCACCTCCATGCGCAGGCGACTGGCTGCCTCATCCACCAGGTCGATGGCCTTGTCGGGCAGAAACCGGTCCGAGATGTAGCGGTTGGACAGAGTAGCCGCCGCCACCAGGGCGCTGTCGGAGATGCGTACCCCGTGGTGCAATTCGTACTTCTCCTTCAGACCCCGCAGGATCGAGACGGTGTCCTCTACCGTGGGTTCGCTCACGAACACCGGCTGGAAGCGACGGGCCAGGGCCGCGTCCTTTTCCACGTGCTTGCGGTATTCCTCCAGGGTGGTGGCTCCGACGCAGTGAAGCTCCCCCCGAGCCAGGGCCGGCTTCAGCAGATTGGAGGCATCCATGGCTCCCTCCGCCTTGCCGGCCCCCACCAGAGTATGCATCTCGTCGATGAACAGGACGATTTCTCCGCTGCTGGAGACGACCTCGCTCAGCACCGCCTTCAGACGCTCCTCGAACTCGCCGCGGAACTTGGCCCCGGCAACCAGTGCTCCAAGATCCAGGACCATGAGTTTTTTCTGTTTCAGGCTTTCCGGCACGTCGCCGTTGACGATCCGTTGCGCGAGTCCCTCAACGATGGCGGTCTTGCCGACCCCGGGTTCCCCGATCAGCACCGGATTGTTTTTGGTACGGCGGGAGAGCACCTGGATGGTGCGCCGGATCTCGTCGTCGCGGCCGATCACCGGATCCAGTTTGCCCTCCCGTGCCGCCATCGTCAGGTCCCGGGCATACTTCTTCAACGCCTCATAGTTGTCCTCGGCCGAGGCGCTGGTGGCCATCCGACCTTTGCGTAATTCGTTGATCGCCCGGTTCAGACCCTGGGGCGTCACTCCGGCTGCCGCCAGACTCTTGCCGGCCGGCGTCGTGGAGGCCATAGCCAACGCCAGCAGCAGGTATTCGGCGGTGACGTAGGAATCTCCGGCCTTGGTGGCCACCTGTTCCGCCTGGTCAAGAACCTTGGCAAGCTCCGTGGTGAGATAGATC
>JBKACM010000027.1:0-16579 GCA_046269335.1 Alphaproteobacteria bacterium
TGGCGATCCATCATTTTTCTAACCTATCAAATTTCTTCAAAAACAAAGAGGGCTTCGAGATACGTATCACTCGAGATACCAAGATTTGCAGCATCAGGCGGAGCGGTCTGGGGCTCAACACAAACCCCTTCTGAATCTTGGTCATAAACGATCCAATAGGGCGCATCAGATTCAATCTTGATCTGCATGACATCTTCCCAATACACCGTCGGAGTTCCACGAACTTCCGTAAATGCATCATCCCAAGGAGATGGAGTTGGAGTAATTAATTTTCCCGTAGGTAAATAGTCGGGACCGCGCTCCAACATCTTTCCTGGGTGAAAATCGATTTCTACCGAACCTCCACGATCTAATTTGCGGGGAAACCACGGGTGAAATCCCAACCAAAATGGCAGATCACAACCATTAGCTTCATACTCCAGAGACCAACGCAACGCGTTATCGAGAATTTCAAAGCGCTGCTCAACTCGCGCTCCTGAATAAGGAGCAGGAAAATCTAGAGCAAAATATCCATCTCCAAGATTTGTCGTCCAGGGAAAAACCGTACTGGAAACCGGAACAGCCACCGCCGGACACCGACACCCGCAGCATCATGGCCGGGTTGCCCTCGCGTTCGATAAGCCTGCGAACCTGCCGGGCGGCGCTGTCGGTCAGCTTCAGCGGCGTCGCACCAGCCATTTCCGGGGTCTCGTTCATCTGTCCGGCTCCTCGTCAGGGATTCAGGGGGTAAGAAACATAGGAAACAGTGGACCCCGTCAATCTAGTGTCGGACGTGCCGCAGAACAACCAGCTTGCCGACAGTCTGCTTTCGGTTGCCACCATTCCTGTCACGGGGTAGTGTCTGGCCCATGAGACGCATGCAAGATCTGGCTCCCTACGCCTGCCGATCCGGAACCTCGCGCGGCCGGCTCCACCTTGAGCCCGAGTCCCGGAACCGGACGCCGTTTCAGCGGGACCGGGACCGCATCATCCATTGCGCGGCGTTCCGCCGCCTGAAACACAAGACCCAGGTGTTCGTCTGCCACGACGGCGACAACTACCGCACCCGTCTGACCCATAGCCTGGAGGTTTCGCAGATTGCCCGCTCGGTCAGTCGCACCTTCGGACTGGATGAGGATCTGGCGGAGGCACTGGCCCTGGCCCACGACCTGGGGCACCCGCCGTTCGGCCACGCCGGGGAAAATGCGCTCAGGGACTGCCTGAAGCCTTATGGCGGCTTTGACCACAATGCCCAGGCCCTGCGTATCGTTACCCGTCTGGAGCACCGCTATGCCGAGTTCGACGGGCTCAATCTGACCTGGGAAACCCTGGAGGGGCTGGTCAAGCACAATGGCCCGCTGCTGCCCACGTCGCAGGATCGGCCGCTGCCAGAGGCCATCGCCGAGTACGTCACCCGCAACGACCTGGAACTGGGGACCTTCCCCGGTATCGAGGCGCAGATTGTCTCCCTGGCCGATGACATCGCCTACAACAACCATGACATCGACGACGGCCTCCGGGCCGGTCTGTTCACGGTGGACGATCTGGCCGAGGTGCCTCTGGTCGGTCCCGTGTTCGCCGAGGTGCGCGACCGTTACCCTGGTATCGAATGGTCACGGCTGATCCACGAAGGAGTGCGACGCCTGATTCACGCCATGGTCAGCGACGTGGTTCGGGAGACCTCGCGACGGATCGAGACGGAAAACCCCGGCTCGGTGGAGGAAGTGCGGCACCTGGGCCGACCCCTGGCCGCGTTTTCCGAGGAGATGCGCGCCCACGACCGGGCCATGAAGGCGTTCCTGTTTCCCAACATGTATCGCCACTACAAGGTCAACCGCATGACCAGCAAGGCGCGGCGGGTCGTGGTGGATCTGTTCGACCTGCTGGTGGCGGAACCCCGCCTGCTGCCGCCCGACTGGAAACGGCGCTGCGGGGATCCCGGTTCGCTGGAAACCGCCCGCACGGTGGCGGACTACATCGCCGGCATGACCGACCGTTTCGCCATGGACGAACATCAACGACTGTTTGACCCGCATGTGAAACCATGAACGTTTACCATTACTTTCTCGACGTGCTGAAAGACCTGGTGACATCGCTTGCGGCGGAAGGGCACCTGCCCGCCGGTCTCGATCTGACGCGGGTCGTCTTCGAGCCGGCGCGGGAAGCCGCCCATGGCGATCTTGCCACCAACGCGGCGATGGTGCTGGCCAAGCCGGCCGGCAAAAAACCGCGCGAGGTAGCGGAACTGCTGGCCCAGGGCTTCCGGCATCAGAGTGTGGTGGCGACGGCGGAAGTGGCCGGGCCGGGGTTTCTCAATCTCAGGCTTACCGACGATTTCTGGCGGGATCGTCTGCGTGACGTGCTGGCGGCAGGGCCCGCCTACGGCGATTCCACCCTCGGACAGGGGACCCGGGTCAACGTGGAGTACGTTTCCGCCAACCCCACCGGCCCCATGCACGTGGGCCACGGTCGGGGGGCAGTGTTCGGCGATGCCCTGGCCTCCCTGCTGGGGAAGGCCGGGTTCGAGGTGACGCGGGAGTACTACGTCAACGATGCCGGAGGCCAGGTGGACGTTCTCGCCCGCTCGGCCCACCTGCGCTATCGCGAGTCCCTGGGCGAGGACATCGGTATCGTTCCCGAAGGCCTCTATCCCGGCGATTACCTGAAACCCCTGGGGACCGCCCTTGCCGCCCGCCAGGGTCGGGCGCTGATGGAGATGCCGGAGGCGGAGTGGCTGCCGATCGTGCGCGAAGCCGCCATCAATGCGATGATGGCCCTGATCCGCGACGATCTGGAGGCCCTGGGGGTGGTGCACGACGTGTTCTTTCACGAACGGAAACTGGTGGACTCAGGAGGCGTTGGCGCGGCCCTGGACCTTCTGGCCCGGGACGGTCTGGTTTATGAGGGCGTACTGGAACCCCCCAAGGGCAAGCTGCCCGAGGACTGGGAGGCCAGACCGCAGACCCTGTTCCGTTCGACCCATTTCGGCGACGACGTGGACCGGCCGTTCCGCAAATCCGACGGAAGCTGGACCTATTTCGCCTCCGACGCCGCCTATCACCTGGACAAGTTCCGGCGCGGCTTCGGCCAGATGATCGACGTGTGGGGAGCCGACCACGGCGGCTATGTCAAGCGGGTCCAGGCGGCGGTGAAGGCCCTGAGCCACGACCAGGCGGTGCTGGACGTGAAGCTGTGCCAGATGGTCAACCTCCTGGATCGGGGGGAACCGGTACGGATGTCGAAGCGGGCCGGCACCTTCATCACCCTGCGCGAGGTCATCGACCGCGTCGGCAAGGACGTGGTCCGCTTCATCATGCTGACCCGCAAGAACGACGCCCATCTTGACTTCGATTTCGCCAAGGTGACGGAACAGTCCCGCGACAACCCGGTCTTTTATGTGCAGTATGCGCACGCTCGGACCTGTTCGGTTCTGCGTCACGCCGAGGAAATGTTTCCCGGAACGGATCTGTCCCCCGGGGCGCTTGCGCGCGCATCGCTGTCCCGCTTGACCGATCCGATGGAGCTTGATTTGATCAGGATGCTGGCGGCTTGGCCGCGCGTGGTGGAAGGAGCCGCCGAGGCCCATGAGCCGCATCGCCTGGCCTATTACCTCTACGACCTCGCCGCGGCGTTTCATGGGCTGTGGAACAAGGGCAATGAGGATGCGGCGCTGCGTTTTCTGGTCCCATCCGACCCGGAGGCTTCCATGGCGCGCCTGGCCCTGGTCCAGGGCGTGAAGTCCGTGGTGGCTTCAGGCCTCGCGGTTTTTGGCGTCGAGCCACGTAAGGAGATGCGGTGATGACACCGGACCCTGAAGATCGCCCCGGTTCCTGGAATCGGGACAACCCCGGCAAGTTCATGAAGATCGGGCGAGACGAGTTCCTGTCCGACGACCCCGACGACGAGGAGGAGCACCGGCGCGGCCGGCGTGGCCCGCTTGGGATTTTGCTCGGTCTCCTGATCGGCCTGGGGGTCGCGGGTGGCATCGGCTGGTATGCTTTCGAGCGCTTCGTCCCGAAATCGGCCAGCAAGGGGCCGGAAATCCCGTTGATCAAGGCCGAAGGCGAACCCGTCAAGGTCAAGCCCGACAATCCGGGGGGCATGGCCGTGCCCAATCGGGACAAACTGATCTATCAGCAGTTCGGTGAGAACACGTTGCCGGCGGAGGAGGAACGCCTGTTGCCGGCGGCCGAAACCCCCTTGCCGCCTCCGGTGGCTGAACCAAAACCGGTGGCTCCGCCCGTCTCTCCGCCCCCCCCGGCCCAGACACAGGTGCCCCCGCCGACACAACCCGCGCCGGTGGCACAACCAGCCCCCGGCGACTCACCCAGCGGTGCCAGCGCCTTCCCCCGTGGCAAGCGCAACACCGCCACGCGCCGCTCCGAGCGGCGTTTCCGTATCCCTGCCCCCGCCGGTCGCTCACGCTTCAGCGGCTTCGTCGCCCCCGGCACGGCCGGCGGTGGTCGGGGCCCCGACGCCGCTGGTTCCCACCACCCCCGGTGGAAGCCAGCAGGCCGCAAGCCCCGAAGCCGGCGGCACCAGCCGGGAAGGTTGCCACCCCGGCCCCGGCGGCGGTGCCGATTGGCAAGGTCACACCTCCGGCCCCGCCGACGACTCCGGCAAAGGTTGCGGCGGTAGCGCCCCCACACGCCGCCCCTGCGGCGTCGTCTTCTCACGCCGCCTCTGGTGGCGGAGATGGCGTGCGGGTACAACTCGGGGCCCTGAAGGCGGCGGACCTGGCGGAAGCGGCCTGGAGCGCGCTCACCACCAAGAACCGGGATCTGCTGGGAAACCTCCCGCATCGGGTGGTTCAGGTGGAGCTGGGGGACAAGGGAACCTGGTATCGTCTGCAGGCCGGCCCCCTGGCCGATGCCGAAGCAGCAAAGTCACTGTGCGATTCCCTCAGTCAACGTAAAGTGGGGTGCATGATTGTCAAAAAATAGCACACCGCCGAAGGCGATCATCGTCGGCTGCTCAGGGTTGACCCTGAGCGACGCGGAGCGGACGTTCTTTGAAAAGAACGATCCTCTGGGATTTATCCTGTTCGGGCGCAACATCGATTCCCCGGAGCAGGTACGGACACTGGTGAGGTCCCTGCGCGAGACCGTGGGCCGGGCCGAGGCTCCGGTACTGATCGACCAGGAAGGCGGCCGGGTCGCCCGGCTGGGTCCCCCCCACTGGCGCAAGGCACCGCCGGCGTCGGCATTCGCCACTCTGGCTCAGGCCGGCGAAGGGCGGGGGCTGGCCGCCGCCCGCCTGAACGCCAGGCTTCTGGCCGAGGATCTTCGGGACCTTGGCATTGATGTCGATTGCAAGCCGGTGCTGGACGTGCCGGTGGAGGGTGCCCATGACATCATCGGCGACCGCGCCTATGGCCGCACGCCGGAGAAGGTGGCGATCCTGGGACGGGTAGTCTGTGATGGCCTGCTGGATGGCGGCGTGCTGCCGGTCATCAAGCACGTTCCCGGTCACGGCCGGGCTCTGTCCGACAGTCATCTGGATCTGCCGGTGGTGGATACGCCCCTGGCGGTGCTGGAAAACTGGGACTTCACCCCCTTCCGGGTGCTGCGGGACGCGCCATGGGCGATGACCGCACACGTGGTCTATTCGGCGGTCGATGCCTCGCGCCCGGCCACCCTGTCGTCCAAGGTGGTCCGCGAGGTCATCCGGGGCAGCATCGGCTTCGACGGGCTTCTCCTGACCGACGATCTGTCGATGAAGGCCCTCAGCGGTGACTTCGGCGACCGTACCCGGCTTTCCCTGGCGGCGGGCTGTGACGTGGCGCTGCACTGCAACGCCGACCCGGACGAGATGGCGGCTATCGCCGCCGCGGCCCCCCCCCTGAGTGATCGCGCCCTGGAACGCCTGGCCAGGGCTCAGGCCTGCAAGATCACGCCAAGGCCGATCGATCTGGCGGAAGCCCGGAAAATTCTGGCGGAGTGGCTAGGGGAATGATGGTGCCGGATGGATTGCCGGAGTGGCTGTACCAGGCCTCCACCTGGGTGGTGCCGGTGATCCTAGCGGTCACCCTGCATGAGGCCGCCCATGGCTTCGTGGCCTGGCGGCTGGGGGACGATACCGCCTGGCGGCTGGGACGGGTATCGGCCAATCCTTTCCGCCACGTGGATCTCATGGGGACGATCCTGCTGCCGGCCCTGCTGGTCCTGACCCACGCCCCGTTCCTGTTCGGCTGGGCCAAGCCGGTGCCGGTGGCCTTTCATCGTCTGCGCCGGCCCCGGCGCGACATGGTGCTGGTAGCGGCGGCGGGACCCGGGATCAACCTGCTGCTGGCGCTGGCCTCGGCCCTGCTGATGAAGCTGCCCCTGATGATGCCGATCTGGCTCGCCCGGTGGCTGGCGGAGAATCTGGGCCATTCCATCCTGATGAACCTGGCCCTGGCGGCCTTCAATCTGCTGCCGATGCCCCCCCTGGACGGCGGGCGCATGGCGGTGGGGTTGTTGCCCATCGGGCTTTCGCGTCCCCTGGCGCGGTTGGAAAATACCGGCATGCTGATTCTGATCGGCGTCATGGTGCTCCTGCCGATGGTGGGGGATCGGATCGGTGTGAACCTGGACCTCATGACCATGATCCTGCGGCCGATGGTCGATTTTCTGGGCCGTCTGGTATTTTGGACCGCAGGTCTGATGTAGGTGCCGATGGAGCCCCGGGAAGTCGCCGCACCCGCATCGGATGGCCAACCGCCGGATACCCTGGTCCTGGATCTGGACGGGTTTGAAGGCCCAATCGACGTCCTGCTGACCCTGGCGCGGGAACAGAAGGTGGACCTGAAACACGTCTCCATCCTGGCCCTGGCGGAGCAGTTCCTGGCCTTCATCGCCCAGGTTCGTCGCCACCAGTTGGAACTGGCCGCTGACTATCTGGTCATGGCGGCATGGCTCGCCTACCTGAAGTCCCGTCTGCTTCTGCCCACCCTCGCCCCCGATGACGAGCCCTCCGGCCCGGAAATGGCGGCGGCCCTGCAATTCCAGCTAATGCGTTTGCAGGCCATCCAGGAACGGGGGCTGGCTCTGATGGAACGCCCGCGGCTCGGTCGTGATTTTTTTGCCCGGGGCACTCCGGAGGGTCTGGGGGTCGTTGCACGGCCGGTGTTCAACGTCACCCTCTATGATCTCCTGAAGGCCTACGGCGAACACCATCATCGCCGTTCGGTGACCTCGCTGGAAATCGTGCCTTCCGGACTTTATTCCGTGGAGGAGGCCCTGCGCCGCCTAGCCGACAGGGTCGGACGCCTCCCTGGCTGGCAGGTTCTGGAATCCTTCCTGCCGGAGGGACTGAGCTTTGGTGACGCGGGGGCTCTCCTGCGTCGCTCGGCCCTGTGCGCCACCTTCGTGGCCTCGCTGGAACTGGCACGTCAGGGCCGGATCGAGATTCGCCAGGATGGCGGCCCGTTCTCTCCCATTCACATCCGTCGTCCGGGGTAGGCCGCCCCATGGCCCGCAAGGAGGAGGACAGCGCCACCACCCGCCAGAACCTGCGGATTCTGGAAGCGCTTCTGTTCGCCTCCACGGAACCGATGGAAAGCCGGATCCTGGCCGAACGCCTGCCGGATGGGGCCAATGTCGGCCGGTTGCTGGCGACGCTGGAGAAGGAGTACGCCCACCGCGGCGTCCACCTGGTATCCGCCGGCAATCGCTGGGCATTCCGCACCGCGCCCGATCTGGCCGGCCTGCTCCGCATCGAGGCCCGGGTGGAACGGAAATTGTCGCGGGCGGCGGTGGAAACCCTGGCCATCATCGCCTATCACCAACCGGTCACCCGCGCCGAAATCGAGGAAATCCGGGGTGTGGCCCTGAGCAAGGGGACGCTCGACATCCTGTTCGCGGCTGGGTGGATTCATCCCAGGGGCCGCAAACAGGCCCCCGGACGGCCGGCCCTGTGGGGGACGACACCGATATTTCTGGATCATTTCGGCCTTGGGAGTCTCGATGACCTGCCTGGGGTCGAGGAACTGAAGGCCGCCGGGCTCCTAGACGCAAGACCTGCCATCGCCGCCTATGGCGCACGGGCGGAAGAGGACGGCGAACCCGTGGACATCGAGGATTTCCCCGAACCGGGACAGGAGGATGCCAAAGCCACGGACGGTTAGCCCGTTTTTCTCACCACCCATCAGAATCTCCAAACGGGCACAGAGGAGCGGCGGTGGGGATAGGCGCTGAAGGCAGGCGCGATCCCCTCGTTAACCTGATACCAACGGCACGAGGCCTTGACTCGTGCCGTTGGTATCAAGCCCGCGCGGCGTCTGAGCGAAACCCGCTCCGCACGAAGTCAAGACTTCGTGCGGAAGGTATGATGCCCGTGAGCCGATGAGATGACTCATCGGCTCACGGGTGAAGCCCGCGCGGCGTTTGAGCGTCACCGTCTGTGCATATTTTGACCATGGGTCAAAATATCTGCACGGCGGTATGAGTTCCCTGCCGTGCCCAAAATCCTCCCACTGGCGTTGGTCACCCATTTCCATTACGTTTCCGAGGGTGTTCCGGAAGGGAGGTTTGCGAGCATGGAGGAGACTCGGAACTCAGGATTCACCGCCGGATTCGGCAGCGATGTCATGGCCTCCGTGGTGGTGTTCCTGGTGGTTTTGCCCTTGTGTCTCGGCATTTCCATCGCCTCGGGCGTGCCCCCCACCGCCGGTCTGATCACCGGCATCGTCGGAGGTATCGTGGTCGGATTCCTCGCCGGCTGTCCGTTGCAGGTGAGCGGTCCGGCGGCCGGTCTCACGGTACTTGTCTGGCAGATTGTGCAGCAGCACGGCTTGGCCGTCATGGGCCTCATCGTTCTGGTGGCCGGGCTGATGCAGCTTGCCGCCGGGCTTCTCAGGCTGGGACAGTGGTTCCGGGCGGTTTCCCCGGCGGTAATCCACGGCATGCTGGCCGGCATCGGCGTCCTGATCTTCTCCTCCCAGTTTCATGTCATGCTGGACGGCAAACCCATCGGTAGGGGGATCGACAACCTGTTCGGTATCCCGGCGGCCCTTTCCGTCGCCCTTTCCGCCGGGGGAACGTCAGCGGAGGCCTTCTCCATCGGACTCCTGACCATCGCGGTCATCGTGGCGTGGTCGTCCTTCGCGCCGAAACGGCTTCAGGTGCTGCCGGCACCGCTGGTGGCGGTGGTCGTGGCCGTAGCGGTCTCCGCCCTCCTGGGTCTGCGGGTCAAATACATCCCGGACCTGCTGGCCCGACCCGAAGACATCGGCAATATCTGGTCCGTGGTCCAGTTCCCCTCCCTGGGGGATCTGAAGAACGTCCTGAGCCCCGAAATCCTGATGACGGCGGCCTCGGTAGCCTTCATCGCCAGTGCCGAAACGTTGCTGTGCGCCACGGCGGTGGACCAGATGCAACAGGGGCCCCGCACCCGCTATGACCGGGAACTGGCGGCACAGGGGGTCGGCAACACCCTGTGCGGCCTGTTCGGCGTGCTGCCCATGACCGGGGTGATCGTGCGTTCCAGCGCCAACGTGGAGGCCGGAGCCAAGACGCGGGCCTCGGCGATTCTGCACGGTGTCTGGCTGCTGGTATTCGTATCCGTGTTACCCTCCACCCTGCGCTACATCCCAGTGGCCAGCCTGTCGGGGCTTCTGGTGCTTACCGGCTACAAGCTCGCCTACCCCAAGATCGTTCCCCAGCTGCTTCAGTACGGCAAGACCGAGGTCACCATCTATGTGGCCACCATCCTGATGATCGTTGGCACCGATCTTCTGAAGGGTGTGCTGTTCGGGCTGGCGCTGTCGATATTGAAGCTCCTGTACGTGTTCTCCCACCTGGAAATCCAGCGGGAGGAAGATAGCGCTTCCGGCCGGATCTTCCTGCACCTGAGAGGAGCCGCGACCCTGATTCGCCTGCCGCAGCTTGCCGCCGAACTGGAGCGGATACCCGCCGCCGCCGAGGTCCATGTTCGCTTCGAGGATCTGGAATACATCGACCATGCCTGTCTCGACCTGCTGACCAACTGGGAGCGTCAGCATGAGGCCACCGGCGGGACCCTGGTGATCGAGTGGCAGGAGCTGAGCTGGCGCTATCACCGGCGACGGGTCGGCTTCCGCGCCGCCGGAGAACGGGAGAAGGTAAGGTAGGGGGTGGGGTTTCGGGGCCATGTTCCGTGGCACCGTTTGTTCTTCCGTGACGGGGGGCTCTCACCATTCATCGAAATCTCCAAACGACCCAGCGGGGTGGCTGTGGGGATGGGCGCAGTAGGCAGGTCTGGATACGGCGGATGCTGCGTTTGAAGAAGGACATCATACCGGCCGTCCTGTGATACCGGTGAGCCGATGAGATGACTCATCGGCTCACTGGTAAAGCCCGCGCGGCGTTTGAGCGTACCGTCTGTGCATATTTTGACCATGGGTCAAAATATCTGCACGGCGGTATGAGTCAAATCAAAGGACGGCCGGTATGAGAAATCCGGGTTAAGGAAGAATTGGGCAACCAGAGCACTGCGGCGACAGATGGGACAGAACCCGATGGTGACCATTCAGGAATCACTTGCGTTGGCCATGGAACATCACCGCGCAGGCCGACTGGCCGTAGCGGAGTCGATGTACGACGCTATTCTCGCTCTTGCTCCCGACCACGTCGAGACACTGTATATGGCTGGCCAGGCCGCACGCAGCCGCGGGGATCGGGAGAAAGCGATGAACCGCCTGCGCCAGGCCTTTGCCCAGGGCAGCGGCTACCCCACCATCTGCGCCGACTTCGGCCAGTACTGCCTGCAACTCGGTGCCTGCGACGAGGCAATCGCACCACTGACTCAGGCGACGACTCTGAAACCTGGAGACCCCGAGCCGTGGTACCTGCTGGGCGTGGCGCACAACAAACTGAAGCATCGCGACAACGCTTTGTCGGCCTTGGACCGTGCCGTCAAAATCATGCCCTTGCACTACCGGGCCTGGTTCGAGACCGGCTTGGTTCTGAAAGCGTCCGGTCGGCCTGCCGAAGCCGTCGCCTGTTTCCGCCGCACTGCACGGATCGCTCCTGAAATTCCAGAGGTGTGGGTGAACCTGATGGTGACCCTCATGGCGCTGGGCCGGAATGTCGAGGCGATTGCTCCGGCTCGCTACGCCGCGCGGCTGTTGCCGACGAATCTGGTCGTTATCAACAACCTTGCTATCTGCCTGGAGGGGGCCGGCCGCCTCGCCGAGGCGACCCGCGCGTTCGAAAGGGCCGTGGCGCTGCGTCCTGACGATCTCCCATCCGTTTTAGCCCTGGCCAATCATCTGAACAGAATCAAGCGTTGTGACGAAACCCTGAAGCTTGTCGATGCCATGCTTGCCCGCCTGCCGCAGGAGGTCAGCTTGCACATAATGCGGGGTAGTGCCTTGCGCATTCTTGGTCGCCAGGACGAAGCGGTCGCCTCGTTCCGACGGGCGGTGATTCTCGACCCCGCCAGCGTTGATGGACACAATGGCATCGGCACCAGACTGGGCGCTCCGAATCGGGAAGTCTCCCTGCGGCGTGCCCTTGCCATCGAGCCCCGCTTTGCCGAGGGCTGGAGCAATCTGGGCGGCATCTACCGATTGAACGGCGACCTCGACGAGGCCGTCGCCTGCTTCCGCAAGGCCCTTGCCATCAACCCCGACCATTCCGGCATCCGCAGCAATCTGTTGCTGACCCTATGCTACCACCATGGCACCTCCCAGGAGCAACTGCTGGCCGAGCACCTCGCCTGGGCGGCAATTCACGAGGCACCGCATCTGGCCGCTACCCGCGCCCGAGTCTGGGCAAACGACCGCGATCCAGACCGGCGGCTACGCATCGGGTATGTCTCGGGCGATTTCCTGGATCACGCCGCCACATTCTTTCTCCTTCCGCTGCTGATGCACCACGATCACGAGCGGGTTCACGTTACCGGCTATGCCCAGGTGCACAGTCCCGACCACGTCACCCGTCACCTCCAGACTCTGACCGATGCCTGGGTCGATGCCACCCCGCTGTCCGACGACGCTCTTTTCGAGAAAATCCAGTCCGACCGCATCGACATCCTGATCGATGCCTCCGGTCATACCGGCCACAATCGGCTGGTTGCCCTGGCCCGCAAGCCAGCACCGATCCAGGCGCATTGGCTTGGCTACGGCTTTACCTCCGGCATGGAGAGCATGGATTATTTTATCACCGATCCCTACGCCGTTCGACCGGACGAGGAACGTTGGTTCACGGAGACGGTTTGGCGTTTGCCGAAGGTGATGCGGACCTTCACCATGATCGTCAATCCCCCCCCGGTGGCACCTCTACCCATGCGCCGTCGCGGCCGACCGGCATTTGGATCGATGAATGCCTTCGTCAAGGTGACCGAAGAAACCCTGGAGGTATGGGCCAACCTGTTGCGGCGAGTGCCCGATGCGGTGATGGTGGTGATGGGCGTGGCCTCGCCCTCCACGGTTGAGGCTGCTTTTGCTCGCCACGGAATTGGGCCGGAGCGGCTGGAGTTTGTCGAACGGCTCTCCCTGATGGCGTTTGTCCAACGGATTACCGAACGGGTCGACGTTGCGCTCGACCCGTTTCCTCACACCGGCGGCACCACCAGCTTTCACACCTTGTACATGGGCGTACCGATCATCACCATGAACGGGCAGCACACGGGGGTACGCGCCTCAGTTGCAACCGTGTCCGCGATCGGTCTCCCCGAGTTGGTGGCGACCAGTCCAGACGAGTACGTCGACAAGGCGGCTGCCCTGGTGAACAATCCCGACCGTCTGGAACGGATGCGTATGGAACTGCGTGATCGGATGGAGAGGTCTCCGTTTATGGATTAT
Source organism: Alphaproteobacteria bacterium (assembly GCA_046269335.1). GTDB lineage: Bacteria > Pseudomonadota > Alphaproteobacteria > Rhodospirillales > Rhodospirillaceae > JADFXL01. The sequence continues at coordinate 12,746 of JBKACM010000027.1, forward strand.
CGCGGTTTTGCCTCCACCCTGGAGGATGCCTACCGCAGCATGTGGCACAAATGGCTGGATCGTGAAAAGAGACGGCGTTGACGATGCCCATTTCCGCAGAACAAGCATCCCCGGACGCAGGGTGTGGTGGCGGAACGTGGCACCGTCCGGCGACTGGGGAAGCAGGAACAAACCAGGGCAAGCGGGTTCACCCGATCGCCCTACGTATCTTACGTAAAATACCTGGCAGCGTGAACAGATACGAAGTACCTTGACCGTGTGCGGTGTTTTGTAAGAGTCTCAGAATGTCAACGATTTTAATCGGGGGTGCGGGCGGTACTCCATCAGAGGGTGTCATCAAATCGCTGCTCTGCGGGCGCAAAAAGGAAACCGTGATCGGCATGGGTTCTGAACCAACCGATCTCGTGCTCTCCAGTGCAAGCAAAAAGCTGTATATTCCGTATGCCAATGCCCCAGAATACAGAGAGAAATTGCTGCGCTTGCTGGATACGCAAAAGCCGGATCTCGTACACTTCCAGAACGACCTGGAAGTCTATCACGCTTCGTTGATCCGTGATGACATACTGGCGACAGGAACCAGGCTGTTTATGCCAGACCATGATGTGATTGACACCTGCGTACACAAGTACAAATCTTACCTGGCCTTCTGGAAAGCTGGCCTGTCCGTGCCGCGCAACGTCATGATAAACGACGAAGATGATTTGCGTGAGGCGTTTGCGACCCTGGGCGACGAAAATGGCAGGATCTGGCTGCGCGCTTCGTCCATCGGTGGCGGCGGCAAGGGTGCCATTCCGACAAGCGACTACGCACTGGCGAAGGGGTGGATCGACCACTACAAGGGCTGGGGCGAGTTCGTCGCGGCGGAAATGCTGACGTCCGGCACGGTAACGTGGCTGTCCATCTGGCACGACGGTAACCTGGTGGTGGCACAATCGCGCGAACGTCGCGGCTGGACACACGGCAGCCGCAGCATTTCCGGCGTCACGGGGGTAACCAAAATTGGGGTGACCTGCGATAATGACCAGGTTACCAGAACCGCGATCGACGCCATCAAGGCCATTTCCAACAAGCCGCACGGCATTTTTGGCGTCGATATGACGTTCGACAAAAACGGCATCCCAAACCCGACCGAAATAAATATCTCCCGCTTTTTCACCACGGTATTTTTCTTTACCGAAGCGGGACTGAACATGCCGGAAATCTTCAAGGACATCGCTCTGTATGATGAATTTCCACAACTGGAAAAGAAAATCAATCCCTTGCCAAACGGCCTGCTCTGGCTGCGCGGCATGGATGTGGCCCCGCGCCTGATGACGGACGACGGCATCAACAACGAGATTCTATCCTGATGAGACTCCTGGTCACGGGTGCCTCCGGTTTCATCGGCGCGCCTCTGCTGGTCGCCGCGTGTGCGGCATATGGCACCGACAAGGTCCTTGCCTTCAGCACGCGCCCGACAAGCCTGTGCCCCTCGATCCTCTACCGGAACCCTTACGATTTCGGCCTCGCGGCAGAGGACCTGGAATTGCTGGCCTCGGTCGATGTGCTGATCCACGCGGGCGCGTTTATCCCGAAAAATGGCCAGGAAGTGAATGACCTGACCGGCTGCAACAGCAACATCGCATTCACCAGCCAACTGCTGAAGCTGCCGATGCCGCGACTGAGGAAAATCCTGTACCTGAGTACCGTGGACGTGTACGAGCCAGTCGAACTGATTTCGGAATCGACTCCGACACTGCCGGGCACCCTGTATGGGCATTCAAAACTGTATTGCGAAAAGATGGTCGATTGCTTTGCGGCGCAAAATAATATTGCCAGCCAGATTTTGCGGATAAGTCACGTATACGGTCCAGGCGAAGAAAAATTCGCCAAATTCATGCCCAAGGCGATCCAGGATATCATCACGGACAAGGGGATCGAACTATGGGGAGATGGTTCCGAAACCCGTAGCTTCATCTATATCGGCGACGTCGTCACAGCCATCCTGAATGCCGTCGCGTTGCAAGACAATGTGGGCGTGATCAATATCGCCAGTGCCCACAGCATATCGATCCGGCAACTTGCCGAACAGTTGATCGCCATCAGCGGCAAGCCGGTAAAGATACGAATCAAAGAATGCAACGTCCCGTCTCGGAGTTACAGGTTCGACCCTGGAAAAATGCAAGCATACCTGCTGGCCCGTGAGACTGACTTTACGGTAGGGCTGACGACCGAATACAACTACATCAAGAGTCTGGGATGAACCTTATTTTTGATCTGGACGGCACATTGATTGATTCCAGGTCGCGCCTATACCACCTTTTCCAGCGACTGGCCCCCTCCTCCAGGCTGTCATACGAGGAATATTGGGAGCTTAAGCGCAACCGGATTTCAAATGAAACGATTCTGAAATCCCATCTGAACTATGGAAATGAAGCAATAACCAACTTCACGTCGGATTGGATGACGCTGATTGAATCGGCGGAGTTTCTGGAAATGGATGTCAATTTTCCCGGCATGCGGGACACTCTTTCACATCTGAAGGAACACGCTGATTTGCATGTCTGCACCGACCGGCAATCGCGCCAGCCGGTTCTGGACCAGCTTGATCGTCTGAATTTGCTGCCTTTTTTCAGCCAGATTCTGGTGACCCTGCAAAAAGACAGGAAAGAGGATCTGATCGTCGCCCACGTTCCGAACCGCAGCCGCGGCGACTGGATACTGGGGGATACAGGCAGGGATATCCAGGTCGGCAAGCGGCTGGGTATACGGACGTGTGCCGTTTTAAGCGGCTTTCTGAGCCGAAAAAGCCTGCTTGATTATGCGCCGGACCTTATCCTCGACGCAGTTACGAATTTCAGTCTGGATTCGTAGCGCCAGTCTCGTCATGATCAGCATAAGGCAATCTCCGGCACACCAGCTTGGGTCAGAAGCTGGAACAGCTCAGCTACGCGGCGACGCTGGCCGCGTTCCTGACAGAAGGAGAAGATTGCACGCTGCTTAGCGCGCGAAAGTGCAACGAAGAAGGTAGCGAGACCTTCCAGATTTCCAGGACTGTGTGCCCACCAAGCTTGATCGTCGAGCCCAACAAACAGGATGGTGTCGTATTCGAGCCCCTTGCTCTTATGCACCGTCATCAAGGGGATCTGTTCAAGCCCCTCGAAAGCATCAAGACACGCCGCCCAGGTTGCGGCACCCTCCGTCGATGCCACGAGGTGTTGTCGAAAGGCTTCAGTCATAATTGCCAGGAGATCGCCTGATGAATATGCAGTGTATGTACGGGCGATAGCCGCCAAATCTAAATGGGCGAAAACACAATCCGCGAGTTTCTCAGCGCTTGCCGATGATGGCGGATTCTTGGCCATGGATCGTGTCCCGTGGCGTGGTGTAAGAGCCGGCAGTCACGCAAGTCACGCTGGCTCTGGTTGCCAGGTGATCATGCTGCGGCGACAGCCGCGAGCATGGAAGGATCATCGCTCAAGGGGACGATGGTTTCCAGCGTCATGTAGCGGCGCTGGATAGCCCACTCGTCATTCTGCTCCATGAGGATGGCGCCGACCAGGCGGGTGATGGCGTCCTCGTTGGGGAAGATTCCGACGACGTCGGTGCGGCGTTTGACCTCGCCGTTGACGCGTTCGATGGGGTTGGTCGAGTGCAGCTTGGCCCAATGCTCCTTGGGAAACGACATGAAGGCGAGCACGTCGTTTTCGGCTTCGTCCATCAACTCGGCCAATTTGCGGAATCTTGCTCGCAGGCCGTCGGCGACCTTGCGCCACTGTTCGCGGGCGGCGTCGGCGGTTGCCTGGGCGAAGACGGTCCTGATCATGGCGGCGATCATGGGGCGCTGGTCCTTGT
>JBKACM010000281.1:0-2984 GCA_046269335.1 Alphaproteobacteria bacterium
GTTTAATTATTGTATGTGTAACATTATACACTCAAAAAACCAAAATGTCAACCAAAAAATGCCTTAAAAATGCCAAAAGAACCAATACTAATACTAATAAAATTCACTAAGGTCTGTGTACCGGGCCCCGCTGGTGGCAGATGATGGAACCGTTCGACGGGTCCTCCGCCAGCCCCACCGCACCGCTGATCCCCCCCGTCACCGGCCTGCTGACCCAGCAGGAAACATTCGGCAGATCGGGGTCGTCAAATACCTCGACCGTGATCTTGTGATTGGGACCCACCATCTTCCAGACGGTACTGACGGAACCTATTTCCTCGGCATCGACGGCACCGCCAAATCCCAGCGACAGAATCACCCCAAGGACAGATGGAATTCTTCTCGACATGCCCCCTCACATTCCCGCTTGCAGTTATTTCTGATTCTTCTTTTCGAGTTCCCGCCACCTGGCGACGTTACGGTTGTGATCCTTCAGAGTTCTGGCAAACACGTGCCCACCGGAGCCGTCGGCAACGAAATAAAGATCCGGGCTGTCATCCGGCCTCAGCACCGCCGCAATGGAAGCCCGGCCGGGATTGCAGATCGGACCCGGGGGCAGACCGTCGCGAAGGTAGGTGTTATAGGGAGAGGTGGTCGCCAGGTCCTGGCGGGTCAGTACCCGCCCCAGGGGCCCCCGCCCCTCGTTCAGTCCGTAGACAACCGTCGGATCGGACTGCAACCGCATGCCTTGTCGCAGACGGTTCAGAAAAACGGCGGCGACATGGGGCCGTTCGGCAGCGATGGCCGTCTCCTTCTCGACGATGGAAGCCAGTATCATGGCCTCTCGCTTGCTCTCCGGGGCTCTCTCCGAGCGTTCCCGCCATAGGGTTTCGAGCGTCACCGTCATCTGCTCCTGCATGCGGGCCAGCAACCCCTGGCGGCGGTCCCCCCAGGAGTAGTGATAGGTCTCCGGCAGCAAGACCCCTTCGGCCGGTCTGGCCGCCGGCATGGTGCCGTCCAGCCCCTCGGCCGCGCCGACCGCCGTCAGCACCTGAGCGGAAGTCAGTCCCTCCGCCACGGTCAGCCGTCTGACCACGGTCTCACCGTTGGCCATCCTCTCCAGAACTTCCCGCATGCTGGCTCGTACCGGAAACTCGTATTCCCCGGCCAGCAGGTGCCCGGCGTCACCGGTCAGCTTGGCCCCGGCGATGAACACATAGCGCTCCACCCCGGGCCGCAGCACGCCACGGTCCTCCAACAATTCAGCAATGCGGGCCATGCCGAGCCCGTGGGGAAAAACGATGGTGACCGGACGTTCGGCAGGACCTGGACGCTCGAAGCAGACCCTTCCCCACCAAAACCCGGCACCACCGCCGGCCACCGTCAGCAGGACCGCCAGAGCCAGGACAACACCGCGCCGCGCCAGGCGACGGAACACGGCGGCAACCGTCACGGCAACCCTCCCGGTGTCGTCATGCCCTCCCCTTTCAGGGAGCCGGCTTGAAGATCAACGAGGCATTGGTGCCACCAAACCCGAACGAATTGGAGAGGGCGGCACGAACCTTCCGCTCTTTGGCCCGGTGGGGCACCAGATCAAGATCACACCCCTCCGAAGGCGAGTGCAGATTCAGGGTCGGCGGTATAACGCTGTCACGCATGGCCAGGATCGTGTAGATGGCCTCGGCGGCTCCGGCCGCCCCCAACAGGTGACCAATGGCCGATTTGGTCGAGGACATGGACAGCTTGTAGGCGGCTTCGCCGAACACGCGCTTGACCGCCCCCAGCTCGATCTCATCCCCCAGCGGCGTCGAAGTGCCGTGGGCGTTGATGTAGTCGATATCCTCGGGATTCAGACCGGCACTGCGCAGGGTATTGCGCATGGCCCCGGCCGCGCCACGCCCGTCCTCGGACGGAGCGGTTATGTGGTGGGCGTCGCCGGACATACCATAGCCCACGACCTCGGCATAGATCTTGGCTCCGCGCCGGCGGGCGTGCTCCAGCTCCTCCAGCACGACAACGCCGGACCCCTCGCCCATGACGAATCCATCCCGATCCTTGTCCCAGGGGCGGGAGGCCTCGGTCGGACGGTCGTTGAAGTTGGTGGACAGAGCCCGCGCCGCCGCAAAACCGGCCATGCCAAGCCGGCAAACGGCGCTCTCGGCCCCTCCCGCCAACATCACGTCAGCATCGCCATAGCGGATGAGGCGTGTCGCGTCGCCGATGGCATGAGCCCCGGTCGAACAGGCGGTCACGGCCGAATGGTTGGGGCCCCGGAACTGGTATTTGATGGAGACGTGGCCGGAAGCAAGGTTGATAAGCGCCGAGGGAATAAAAAACGGACTGACCTTGCGCGGCCCACCCTCGGCCAGAATCAGAGCCGTGTTGGCGATGGTGGTCAGACCGCCGATGCCGGAGCCGATCATGACTCCGGTCCGGTCCTGATCCTCCTCGGCGGTCGGCTTCCAGCCGGAATCCTCCACCGCCTGCGTCGCGGCAGCGATGGCAAAGACGATGAACTGATCCATGCGCCGCCGATCCTTCGCCGGCACATAGTCATCGGCATTGAACAGACGACCTCCGCCCTTGCCGACGGGCACGACCCCGGCGATCTTGGCCGGCATATCGGACACGTCGAAGTGCTCGATGACGCCTATGCCGGACTCGTTATTGGTGAGGCGCTGCCAATTGACATCGACACCGCTTCCCAGCGGCGTCACAAGCCCCATGCCGGTGACGACGACCCGTCTCATTCCAGTGCTGGCCCCCATCTGGATACGACCCCTGGCGGCACGTCATCCGCACCGCCGACATGCATACCGCCCGAAGACTACGATTGCGTGTTCTTCAGGATGAAATCGATGGCATCCTTCACGGTCAGGATCTTTTCGGCGGCATCGTCCGGAATCTCGCAGCCGAACTCCTCCTCGAACGCCATGGGGTCGTATCCAGATGGGGGCCAGCACTGGAATGAGACGGGTCGTCGTCACCGGCATGGGGCTTGGGAC
>JBKACM010000282.1:0-2975 GCA_046269335.1 Alphaproteobacteria bacterium
CCTCACCCCGCAGCTACAGGTTGAGGCACCAGCCCCAAGGCGCAGGCGAAACGCCCAAAACTGCCGTTTCTAGGGTAATACGTTGATTTTGCGCCATAAAAGTCAGTTCGGAATTACCGAACCATTTTGGCGGCAGTTCGGTTCCAACAGAGAAACCGGGCCGAAGAGAGAAGAAATACGGCATTCCGGCAGAGAGGTGGTTCGGTTCTCTGACGAAAAAAGGCGCAGAACTGCGCCATTTTTATTGCCGGATTGCGATGGTGAGAGAGTTCTCTTGGGCTGTACTGGCGGAGGGGGTGGGATTCGAACCCACGGTCCCCTTGCGGGGACAACGGTTTTCGAGACCGCCCCGATCGGCCACTCCGGCACCCCTCCGCTCCACGCTCCCACCGGGAACGCGGCCGCCACTCTATCCCAGTAACGATCCAGCCGCAATCACAGCTTCGTCCAGGTTGGCCGTGGAAGAACCCGACGTCCAGGGATTTTGTCGCATTTCGCAAGATTTTGCTTCCTTTGGCGCGGAAAGAGACCCAGAATGCAGGCACACGGAATTCACAGTTGCCACCGCCGCATGACCCTTGATTCGGGCATCGCGCAGGCGTTTGGTTTCTTCAGCACGGAGACATAGAACGATGGCCAATGACGTGCCCAGCGGCAGCAGAGCCGCAGATGCCATAAAGCTAGTATCTCTCGGCGGATTGACTCTGTTGCTTTATGCAGCACTGTTTAATTATGAAACGAGTATTCTTGAAATAACCGGCAAGGGCGGCTGGTCCTTTATTCTGCCGGTTTCGATAGCTTTCGTCTTTTCGTTTTTCCATGGCGCGTTTACGGGCCGGTTCTGGGATTTTCTTGGGGTGAAAGCCAAGAAGTGATCCGCTGTGTGAACGTGTCATTGAAGCGAGGACGAGAAGGAGAAGACCTGTGGAAGGCGTAGCGAACTTCATTCAGCTTGATGTCCTGACCATTTCGTACCTGTTTTTTGTGGGCTTCGTCGGAGGGATGGTGAGCGGCTTCATCGGCTCGGGCGGGGCGTTCGTGCTGACGCCGGCGATGATGAGCCTGGGCGTACCCGGCATCGTGGCCGTCGCCAGCAACATGTGCCACAAGTTCCCCAAGGCCCTGGTGGGAGCCATGAAGCGGGCCAAATACGGTCAGGTCGACGTCAAGTTGGGCCTGATCATGGGAGTTTCGGCCGAGGCCGGCGTGCTGTATGGAGCCCAGATCCAGGAGCGCATCAAAACGTCTTTCGGTGATGCCGGCTCGAACCTGTACGTCAGTGTCGCTTTCGTCATCGTCCTGGCCATCGTCGGCGGTTATGTGCTTTACGATGCCCTGAAGATCTATCGTTCCGGCAACCAGCACGCCGAGGAGACGACTGGCAGGCTCGCGCTGTTCGTCCGCTCCATCAACATTCCCGGCACCATGGTCTACTTCAAGAGCATCGACGCCAAGGTTTCGGTGCTTCTGACCATCCCGCTGGGCTTCGCCACCGGCATGCTGGCGGCAACGATTGCCGTCGGCGGGTTCGTCGGCGTGCCCAGCATGATCTATGTCCTGGGCCTGCCCAGTCTCATGGCATCGGCGACCGAACTGGTGATTGCCTTCGTCATGGGCGTCGGCGGAACCATAAAGTTCGCCTGGCATGGTTTCGTCGATATCCGTCTTGCCATGATCATCCTGGCGGGCTCTCTGTTCGGCATCCAGCTTGGAGCCATCGGCACCACCTACGTCCGGCCGTACATGATCAAGGTGGTCATGGCCACGATCATGATCACGGTGCTGTTCAGCCGGGCTCTGGTCATTCCGGTGTACCTGTCCCAGCTTGGGATGATTGACGGATTGGGAGAGGCCACGACGAAGCTGCTGAAGAACGCCAGCTTCTCGATCATGATCCTGGCCCTGGTCCTGGGCGCGACCATCGTGCTGTGGTCCCTGGTATCCGGGATGCGTTCGCATCGGAACCTCTCGCGCGCATGACGCTCGGGTAGTCGGGTTCTTCCAGGACGATCGCATTCTGGGTGCGATTGTCCTGGGGGTTACGATACGAGAATTCCGTCGGAAAGTTGGCGGAAGCGTTCCAGATGGTTACATCCGGTGGACCAGAGGAACCCATCGAATTCCTTATCGTGCGCCTTCATCGCCGTTCGAATGTCGCCAGCGCTGCCGGGTAACGTCGCCAGCGTATTGGTGGGTAAAGATTCCAATTCATCGACGAACCTGTCCCTATCCAGCCAGTTCTCATCCAGGTGATGCAGCGCCGCCAGGGCGACCAGCATATCCTCCGGGATCGGGGTGTAGATTTTATCCTCCTGGGAAGCGACACGTTCGCGCATGGCAAAGTAGCGGACCCGGTTGAGAAACCGCTTCAGAGTCCTGGGCGTGGTGCCAGGCTTGTTCGCGACCACTCGACCCCAGATGTTGAGGGCCTTTTTGAAATCATCGGAGTCATCCACGATCTCGGGTAGTGCCCCGGCCCGCCGCCAGAGAACCAATCCCGTCCACAGGAACAAGAGCACGGCTACGGCGGCGGTGCCATACCAAGAGGTTCCCGACGGTTGGCCCGGTTCGAAATAGGCGGTGCCGTCGTTTTTAGACGGAGGGGACTTTGTCGGCTCCTCCGCATTTTGCCCGGGTGTGTCCGGCTTCCTGTCCGGGTTGATGGGGGGACTCGGTTTCATCTCCACCACCTCCCTGTCCGTTGATGGAGATTGCGGCCCTGTCACAAATTGCCCCGTCCAGAGGCCCACGGCAATGGGAAGCCCGAAAAGCGCCACGATCCACCCCAGTTTCACAATCCGTTTTCCCGCCCAGGATTTCTGTTTTGGTGGAGACTTCAGCAAATCCTGCCCCCGTTCCCGTGGCAGGGTTGGTACGGGCAACTGAAAAGGCAGTTGAATGTATAAAAGATGGTGCAGTAAATTTATTTCATAACAATAATGGCAAACTTGCTACCACTGCTACTGGTGTTACAG
>JBKACM010000283.1:0-2967 GCA_046269335.1 Alphaproteobacteria bacterium
GCGCAACACGGCGGGCGACCTGATCATCCGGGACGTGAACGACCGCCAGACCTTCATCGCCAACTATCAGGGCGGGCCGGGGGCGGCGTTCGACACCGCCGGCATTTACGTGGGCGAGGTCTCGTCCGACGCCTTCCGGCTGTTCGATCCGGACTTCCCCAGCGTCAACAGGATGCTGGACGCGCAGATGGAACTGGTGGAGGCCCTGTGGAAGGCCAACATGGGCCAGGACGTGCGCATGGGCGGCGTGGACCCGCTGGTGATCGACCTGGACGGGGACGGGCTCGAGCTGTCGCCCCGGACGGCGGCCTCGCCCTGGTTCGACATGGACGGCGACGGCTTCGCCGAGCGCACCGGCTGGGTCCATGCCGACGACGGCGTGGTGGCGATGGACCTGAACGGCAACGGCGCCATCGACGACGTGCGCGAGCTGTTCGGCGGGCCGGACAAGAGCGTGCTGACCGAACTGGCGGCGCGGGACGACAACCAGGACGGCCGCATCGACGCGGGCGACGCCGTGTACGGCGACCTGAAGGTGTGGACCGATCGGGACGGCGACGCGGTCACCGACGCAGGCGAACTGACGGGCCTGGCCCAGGCCGGGATCGCCGCGATCGCGCTGGCCGGGACGCCGGCGGCCTCCGGGACTTTAATCTCCGGCAACCAGATCGCCGCCACCACCCACGTGGTGCGGACCGACGGGACCACGGCCGAGGCGGCCGAGGTGCTGTTCGGGATGGACAACTTCCAGAGCCGCTACCTGGGCGACACCACCATCGGCACCGACGCCGCTCTCCTGCCCGAGGTCAAGGGCCATGGCACGCTGACCGATCTCCGCGTGGCCATGACCCTTGACCCTGGGCTGGCCGAGGCGGTGCGGGCCAACCTGCCGGCGCTGTCGATGGTGGACCTGGCGGAGTTGCGCGAGGCCGCGACCCCGATCCTGGCGGCCTGGGCGCGGGCGGTGACGCTCCCCGACGAGAACGGGGTGCCCGCCGTGGTGGAGCCGGGCGCCCACGCCGACATCCCGATCGGCCTTGACCGTGATGCAACCATCTTCGAGGACGTCGTCAACAATTCCCGCCGAATCATTGATGCCGGTAACCCTGACGACATCCGTCCATTTTCCATCATCTCGCGCGCGCATTGCGCTATGATATTGCAATCGTCTGGACAATGTGTTCTACTGGCATAGATTATTCTCATTCGTCGAACGATTGTGGGAATGCGAAGGATCTTTCGATGTGGAAAAGGATCGGAGCCATCGCGGTGCTGGGCGTGGTTCTGCTGGTGGGCGGTGGGTGTGAGCCGGACGGAGTAAAGGTTACCGTGAGGCAGGAGGGCGGTAAATTGATCTTCGATATTCCGGACGATGAGAGAAGAGGGCGAGAAGTTTACCTCGGTGATTTCGTCGTAGGCCGACGCGCCGAAGGTACCTTTTGGGAAATCGCAGGAAATCCGGGGGCTGGCCGTGGTACCGGAGGAGAGTGGCCGCTGGAGTATGGCAAGAACGTCTCATATGGACGGGTAGTTAACGTTCAGAAGAGGCTTGTCCCTGGTGAATATTATATTCGTGGTTATATATTTCTTATCGAGCATATAGGCGGTCGGGAAGTGTCGGACGCGCGTTGGCTGTTCGGCGAGTTTCGCCTCAATGAAAAGTTAATCCTCGTTGACGATTGAACGTATATTCCAGCTTAAGCACATGGCATAGTGTGTGGTTAAACACGGGGGTTTACCATGGCAGACGGTCGCACGCTTACTGCAGGCGAAACAACTATGCTCCGGTTGGTATACGGCAGTTCCGTTGACTATGGGTCGATACGGATCGAGCCGAAACCGTGGTATATTGATGCATTCACAAATCAGAATGTTACAGTGACTATCAACAATACGATATATGTGCCGCAGAAGACTTTCACAGATGTGTTGGATTTTTCAATCAGCGATGTACCACTTCAAGGACTATTGGTTCACGAAGCAGCTCACATTCTACAATACACCACAGGAGAAATTGATCCTGCCTCAGCGCTTGAGTTCAAAATACGGAACAAAGACACGGAACATTATAATTACTCTACCAATGATACATGGAGTAGCTTGAATTTCGAACAGAGGGCATCTGCACTCGCTGACCGTTACTATATCCAGAAGAATTTTGAACCCGTTCACAACAGAGATTTCGTAAAGGGATCGCCTCTACCGCCGGTAACGGCCTACGACACCCTCCTCGCGCCATTCGACAGCCAGTACAACCCGGGCGCTGGTTCCACGGGCTCGGACGGTTCCGGCGACTCCGGGTCTGGTGGTTCCGGCGGATCGGGCGGTTCTGGTGGCTCAGGCGGTTCGGGCGGCTCGGGTGGTTCGGGCGGCTCCGGGGGTTCCGGTGGCTCAGGCGGCTCGGGCGGGTCCGGCGGGTCCGACACAAATATTGAAAGTCCGAACTTTCCCATTTGGACGGATCCCTGGTACGCTAAAATACACCCCATAAGAAAGCATACTAAAAAAACTATTGGTACTCCATCCGCACCTGTTCTGTCCATATAGTAGAGTGTTTCTTTCCATTGTATTTTTCTTGGGTGCAGTATTGAATAGAAGAGGGCAGAACATATTTCGCCGAAATAGGAACTATGCAAGTATCGGAAGAAATTGACGCAATGGAAACCATGGGCTTGAGAACCTCTAGATTCCTTGTAATCCCCAAAATAATAGCTCTCGCTGTTGTAATGCCTTTTCTGACCATAGTAGGTGACGTGGCTGGGGTTTTAGGGGGAACACTGGTTGGCGTGGCAAAAACAGGAGTGACCTTTCAGCAGTACTACGACAGGACTATAATGGCGGTAGGCTTTCACAACATAATGGAAGGCATTACGAAGAGTGTAGTATTTGCAATACTAATCGCTTGCGTGGGTTGTTTGAGAGGATATGAAGCAGAGCGAGATGCAAAAGGAGTGGGAAACGCTGCAA
>JBKACM010000284.1:0-2959 GCA_046269335.1 Alphaproteobacteria bacterium
AGAAAACATGCTTGGCTGTTAATACGCTGTTTCGCTTTATCTTTAACAAGTCCGGCTCTTATTAAAGAGCAAAGCAACGAACATACCCTAGCAACATAGCAACACATTTATTATTACACGAATAAAAATTAATTGCAAGCCGCGAGTGGATTCTCCGCAATTCCCCGGTTCCCATCGGCACCGTGCCCATCTACCAGGCTCTGGAAAAGGTGGGCGGCGTGGCCGAGGAACTGACCTGGGAGATTTTCCGGGATACCCTGATCGAACAGGCGGAACAGGGGGTGGACTACTTCACCATCCATGCCGGTCTGCGTCTGGCCCACATTCCGCTGACCGCGCGGCGCGTCACCGGGATCGTTTCCCGCGGCGGTTCCATCATGGCCAAATGGTGTCTGGCCCATCATCGCGAGAACTTCCTCTACGACCGTTTTCCCGAAATCTGCGACATTCTCAGGGCCTATGACGTGGGAGTTTCCCTGGGCGATGGTCTTCGTCCCGGGTCGGTCGCCGATGCCAACGACGAAGCCCAGTTCGCCGAACTGGACACCCTGGGCGAGTTGACCAGGATTGCCTGGGCCCGGGACGTGCAAGTGATGATCGAGGGACCTGGGCATGTCCCCATGCACAAGATCAAGGAGAACGTGGACCGCCAGCTTGCGGTCTGCGGCGAGGCTCCGTTTTACACCCTGGGGCCGCTGGTGACCGACATCGCCCCAGGCTATGACCACATCACCAGCGCCATCGGCGCGGCGATGATCGGCTGGTTCGGCACGGCGATGCTGTGCTACGTGACGCCGAAGGAGCATCTGGGGCTGCCCGACCGCGATGACGTTCGGGCCGGTGTCATCGCCTACAAGCTGGCCGCCCATGCCGCCGATCTGGCCAAGGGGCATCCCGGAGCCCGGGACCGTGACGATGCCCTGAGCCGGGCCAGGTTCGAATTCCGCTGGCAGGATCAGTTCAACCTGGGACTCGACCCCGAAATGGCCCGGCAGTTCCATGACCACACCCTGCCGGCCGACGGGGCCAAACTTGCGCATTTCTGTTCCATGTGCGGGCCGAAGTTCTGCTCCATGAAGATTTCCCACGATGTGCGGGAGTTTGCCAACCGGGGCATGGAAGAGATGTCCCAAAAATTCCGGCACGGGGGTGGGGAGATATACACCCATGCCACGGCGGCGGAGTGACGGGGGAATCGTGTAGGAATGGGGACAAAGCCGCCATGCCGAGGCAAATCATGAACAATTGGCGCATTGAGCGCCCGCGTGCTCGTGTACGCGCAAGCCAAGGGGCCGGACGGCCCCGCCCGGCGATTGAGGAGCATGAACAAACCGGGAGAATCGGGATCACCCGATTGTTGGGCGGAGTGATGCTTGTCATCGCTGCCGACTAGGAGTAAAGGCTCCGGAAGGGTAGTCGTCCCAAAGCCAGGAAGCCCGGTCATGAAGTTTCCCGTTTCCCCATCGTTACTGGCGTTGCTGGCGGCGTTGGTTCTGACCGGCGGGGGTTGTTCCCTGTTCCAGGACCGGGAGAAGACCGCCTCTCTGGTCTGCCCTGTCATCGAGATCGACCGCACCACTTCCACCCTCACCCGTTTCCGGCAGGGTGCCGGGCGCGACATCACCGACGTGGATCTGACCGCCGAGATCCAGGGGTATTCCGGCGATTGCGGATACGGCGAGAGCGGCATCGATGTTTCCCTGATGGTGCGCTTCGGGGCCACCCGGGGTCCGGCCGCCTCCGTCGCGACGGCGGAATTCGACTATTTCGTCGCGGTCTCGCACATCGTCCCGGCTGCCGCCGGCCGCCCCCTGGACCACATGATTCTCAACAAGGAGCTGTTTACGGTCCGCACCGAATTTCCGCCCGATGTCGATACCGTTCTCTATCGTGACGAGGAGGTAAAAGTCACCATCCCACTCAAACGGGATGACCTGGCAGACAACTACGTTGTTTCCATCGGGTTGCAACTGAATCGGGAGCAGCTTGAATACAATCGCACCCACCATCCGTAACGACCAGGGCTGGAAAACGCTTGTGGCGGAGAACGATGCCGAAACCCTGAAGGAGACGCCGTTGACCGCGCTGCATCGGGAATGTGGCGCGAGGTTGGTGCCCTTCGCCGGTTATCTCATGCCGGTCCACTTCGAAACCGGAATTCTTGCCGAGCACGCCCAGTGCCGTCAGCGGGCGGCTCTGTTCGATGTTTCGCACATGGGGCAGATACGTATCTCCGGTACCAGGGCGACGGAAGCGCTGGAGACACTGGTTCCCGGCGATATTGCCGGCCTCAGGGAAGGGTCCATCCGTTATACGGTGTTCACCAATGCCCGTGGCGGGATCGAGGACGACCTGATGGTTACCAGGGCTCCGGATCATCTACTGCTGGTGGTCAACGCCTCCCGCAAGGCTGCTGACCTGGCGCACCTGACCGCTGCCATCGGGCGGGACTGCGACCTTCTGGCTCTGTCGGATCGCGCCCTTCTGGCCTTGCAGGGACCAGCGGTGGCGGCAACTCTGGCAAGGCTGGCTCCGGGGGTCGAGACCATGACCTTCATGACGGCCAGGGCCCTGTCGGTGGATGGTATCCCCTGTTTCGTCAGTCGTTCCGGCTATACCGGCGAGGACGGGTTTGAACTCTCGGTTCTGGCGGGAGACGCCGAGGCCCTGGCCAGGCGGTTGCTGGCCCTGCCCGGGGTTGCGCCGGTCGGTCTTGGAGCCCGCGATTCGCTGCGACTGGAAGCGGGCCTGTGTCTGCACGGCAGCGATATCACTGACGCCACCACGCCGGTGGAGGCCGATCTGTCCTGGGTGGTGCCCCGGCGACGGCGCGAGACGGGAGGGTTTCCCGGTGCCGAAATCGTGCGTGCCCAACTGACCGGGGGAACGGAGCGGGTGCGGATCGGACTCGCCATCGAAGGGCGTGTGCCGGCCCGTTCGCACGCGGTGATCACGGACC
>JBKACM010000285.1:0-2945 GCA_046269335.1 Alphaproteobacteria bacterium
GCATGGTGCTGCGTCCCCATACTGCCGGGGCCACCAGGATGAGGCCGTCGTGGGGGGGCGGGGGGGGGGGGGGGGCAGCGTGGGGCCGACCTGCGCTTCAACATGGACATCTCCCTGGAGGAGGCGTTTTCGGGCAAGACCACCGAAATCCGGGTACCCAGTTCCATCGCCTGCACCTCGTGCAACGGTACCGGAGCGGCCGGCGGAGCGGCCCCGGTGACCTGCTCCATGTGCGGGGGGGCGGGCAAGGTACGGGCCCAGCAGGGCTTCTTCACCATCGAACGGACGTGTCCGAACTGCCAGGGACAGGGGCGGGTGATCAAGGATCCCTGCAAAACCTGTAGCGGGTCGGGTCGGGTCCGCAAGGAGAAGACCCTCCAGGTCACGATTCCGCCCGGTGTGGAGGATGGAACGAGGATTCGCCTCACCGGCGAGGGCGAAGCCGGCCTGAGGGGGGCTCCAGCCGGCGACCTGTACATTTTTCTTACGGTTCGCGTCCATCGCCTGTTCCAGCGGGACGGGGCCAACATACACTGCCGGGTACCGATTTCCATGGTGACGGCGGCACTGGGCGGCTCCATGGAGGTTCCTACCATCGACGGCAGTCGGACCCGCATCACCATCGCTCCGGGCACGCAGACTGGTCACCAGTTTCGGGTCAAGGGATTGGGGATGAGTGTGCTGCGCTCTTCCTCCCGTGGCGATATGTTCCTTCAGGCGCAGGTGGAGACACCGGTCAATCTGAACAAGCGCCAGGAGGAGTTGTTGCGGGAATTCGAGAAGGCCGGCGACGAAAAGACAAACCCCGAGTCGACCGGGTTCTTCCAGAAGGTCAAGGAATTCTGGGAAGATTTGAAGGATTAGCCCGCGCGGTGCCTGAGCGGCCAGAGGCAGAATCCAGCACTGGGATTTCGCAAACGAACGGGTTTGGCGCGTGCGACACCGGATTCACCTAAAGACGGTGCTGACTCTTATCTTCCTGGGTATTGCGGTCGCCGCAACCTGGGGTGGCGTGCATTATGCCAACAAGAAGGCGGTGTCCCAGCTTCGATCCGCCGCAGGGGTCGAACTGGCTTCGTTGGCCTCAAGCCTGGTGTCGTTCCTCGACCGGGAGATGTTCGAACGGCTTGAAGCGATAAAGCAGTTGTCCACCCGCCCGGAGTTCACGGACGCACGGGCCTCCGCAACAGCGCGGCGTGCCGTGCTGGAGTCGCGTCGGGACAGCAATCCAAACTACACTTGGCTCGGGTTCGTGGATCTGGAAGGCAGGATCCTGGTTGGGAGCGGCGGGCTTCTTGAAGGAAAGAGCGCCGCCGGGCGCACCTGGTTTGTCGAAGGCCAAAAGGGGCCTTTCTCTGGCGATGTTCATGCGGCAGTCCTGTTAGAGCCGATTCTGCCCCGGGAACAGGATGGAATTCCGCTGCGAATGGTCGATGTTTCCGCGCCGGTCCGGAACACGGGAGGAGAGGTGAGCGGGGTCGTGGGCGCGCATATGGACTGGCGCTGGGCCCATCGGGCGGCCGCGCGTCTTCTGAGCTCCAAACCGCGCGGACTTGGCATGGAAATCCTGGTGGTGGATCAGGCCGGGATGATCATTTCCGGGCCGCCGGCCCAGATGTTCCAGAAGATTTCGGTTCCGAGCCTTCTTGCCGCCCAGGCACGACAACGGTCCAATCCCGGTGTGCCGCTGCCGGACCTGGAGGCCTTTTCAACGGAACCCTGGCCGGATGGTCGGACGTTCATGGTGGGATTTGCCCCCTCCCTGGGGCATCTCGGTTTTGCGGGGCTGGGGTGGACGGTGCTGGTCCGGGAGCCCCTCGAGTCTGTTCTGGCTCCGGCTGCGGATATCCAGCGGGAAATTCTGTTCACCGGCCTGCTGGCGGGTCTGGTGCTGGCCATGGTCGGATGGTGGTTCGCGGGTTGGATTGCCCGGCCACTGGAGGAGATTGCTCGCGGGGCGGGGATGGTCGCCGATGGAACCGTACTCCTGCCGCTTCCTGTTTCGACCCGGTATGTGGAAATCTTCGGGCTCTCCCGAGCCCTCAATGGTCTCCTGGACAAGTTGCAGGCCAAGCAGACGGCCTTGGAGGAAATGGGTCGCTCCCTGGAAGAGCAGGTCAGAGCCCGAACCGCCGAACTGACTGCCACCAACGAGCGTCTGCAAGAGACGATGAACGAGTTGCATTTCCAGAAATTTGCCCTGGACGCCCACGCCATTGTCAGTGCGTCCGACGTGAAAGGAAATATTACCTACGTCAATGACCAGTTCTGTCGCATCAGTGGGTTTGCTCCGGAAGAACTGTTGGGACGGAACCATCGCATCGTAAAATCTGACGAGCATCCGCCGGAGTTGTACCGGGATCTGTGGCGGACGATCGCCCGCGGTCACGTCTGGCACGGTCAGGTCAGAAACCGGACGAAGAGTGGCGGACACTATTGGGTAAACGCCACGATCGTTCCTTTTCTGAACGAACGCGGCAAGCCGTTCAAATATATTTCCATCCGCACCGATATCACCAGGAACAAGGAACTGGAAGCGGAACTGGCCGTCGCCCTGAAGGAGGCCGAGGCGGCGACCAGGGCGAAGAGCAGTTTTCTCTCCAACATGAGCCACGAAATCCGTACTCCCATGAATGCGATCATAGGTCTGACCGATCTGTGCCTGCGGACCGAAATTCCTCCCCGGCAGCGGGACTACCTGAACAAGATCTACGCCTCGGCCAACTCGTTGCTGAGGATCATCAACGACATTCTCGACTTTTCCAAGATCGAGGCCGGCAAGCTGGATATCGAGTTTATCCCGTTCCAATTGGATGACGTGCTGGACAATCTTTGGAATCTCGTGGCCGTCCCGACACGGGAAAAGGGTCTGGAGGTGCTGTTTTCCCTGGCCCCGGACGTGCCCCGGGGGCTGGTGGGGGACCCGTTGCGGCTGGGACAGATAC
>JBKACM010000286.1:0-2935 GCA_046269335.1 Alphaproteobacteria bacterium
GATGGGAATTCGCTCAGCCACGGGAGCCTCCGGAAGAGGTATGAAGTATGAAGTATGAAGTATGAAGGGGCAGAGCGGCCGCGGCGCGGCCGTCCGATTTCCCTTTATACCTTATACTTTGTACTTTCTTCTTCATCTTCCTTGCGCCCTCGCTCCCGGTTCTTCCTGGCCCGCGTTGATTTCGGGCGGCTCGGCCGGCGGACTTTCCTCGGGGCCGAGTCCCTTAAAGTTAAAAGCAGGCTTAGCCTGACCCTGCCCGGTTATCTGCTTGAGGCTCGACTCCTGTTCAGCCTTGATCTCGTCGATCATCTCCTCGGCCCCGTCCGGTCCTTCCAGGTCTTCGATGGCGGCCCGCTGCGATTCCGTGGCGAGGTTGTTCGTTCTGATCTGATGGATGCGCGCGGCCTTTTCCTCGTCCATGGGGAAGCCGTCTCCCCACCCAACCTTGATCTGGCCCTCGAGCGCCAGGGGTTCGAGGCCGACTTCCTTGGCGAGCGTGAGGGCGGTGGCGAACGCGCCTTTGATCCCGGCGTCGAGATAGAGGATGCGGGCTTTGTTCCGGAGGAGGGTCTGCACGCAGGCCAGGCGCAAGGTATCGAAGGCTTCCTCCGCCGCTCCCGCCTTGTATCCCAGGAGCCGCGGGCTCATCCGCATCTGGCGGGGAATCTCTTCCATCAGGCCCTCGATCCGCTTGTCCACCACGGTGAGGTGGTCCGAGGGATAGGCGATGTATTTGGGCTCGGGATCGTCCGCCTCGCGCGGGATGTATTTGCCCGAGAGGCCGCGGTTGGTGGGGTTATCCCCGGAGGGGTTGGCGGTCTCTTCCTCATCGAGCCAGGGGCCGGTGGCCCCCAACCGCGCGTGCTTGTCCAGTTCATAGGCTTCCTGGGTCAGCCGATGATTGAGTTCATCGGCCAGGGAGACGACGCCCCGGCCATAGTCGGTGTCGCCGTAAGGATCGTTATCGTCGCCGACTTTATTGGGGAGATGGAACACCCGGGCCTCGGTGGTGGGATAGAATGGGGGCCGCTCTCCCCACACCGCTTTATAGACGGACGCCGGGGCCGGTCCCTTGAATTTGGTCCCATCCACCTCGCGCACGTCGAGGTAAATCCCGTCGGCCTTGTGCATCTCCCGGGCCGCGTAAGTTTTCTCTCCGATCTTGACCCGGTAGATGAAGTGGTGCTCGGAGAAGCGGGTGGCGTCCGAGGGGTCGATCACCGGGAACCAGTTGTCAACGCGCCGCCCGCGGATGTAAACTCGGGGCGGCTTTGTCCCCACTGCCTTTTCCGCGTGCACCGACCACACGATGTCTCCCTTATAGGAGCCGGTGGTGACGCTACGATGCAGGAGGGCTTTGAAGCCGGAATCTTTTTCGATGCGGCGGATCAGTCCCCGGATTTCCTGGTTTCGGTCCTCGGAGGTCAAGGGGCCCAGGGCTTCGGCCACCAGGTCCGCGAAGGTGTCGGTGCACAGCGAGAACAGGTTGCAGGCGAGGAACAGGACATCGGACCCGCCTTTGCCGAAGATTTCGCCCAGGCGGGTATCGTCATCGAGCATGCCCGAGCGATAGAGGTAGGAGGCGAACCGGAAGGCGTTGTAGTGGTCTCCCATGTACAGGGACCGGTTCCACTTGTAGAGCTGGAGCCGGTACTCGTCATGTTTGCTGAACCACTGGTTTTCGTCTTTGGCGTAAGGGTTCTCGTAAGCCGAGAGTTCCGGGCACTCGGCCAAGAAGGCGCTGGAGTCGTCGAACAGCCTCTCCCGCCACCGTCCCGAAAGCCGGCCCCCATAGTTGGTGAACCATTTCTGGATGAAATCGGAAAGACTCATGGGAACACCTTGGAAGGAAAAAGTATGAAGTATGAAGCCGGCCGGCGCGCCGGAGCGCTCCCGCCTGCCGGAGCCGTGCGCCCGCCTGCCGGAGCCGTGCGGCGGACAGGCTGGCGGCGGAGCGTATAAAGCGCGGACGCCGGGCGGCCGTCGATCTTCCCTTTATACCTTGTACTTTCTACTTCATACTTCATCTTCAAAGTCCTCTGGGCATTCGCAGGGCCTTGGGCCGCCGCCGCACCGCGCCCGCGAGATCGGCCGCGCCCGCGAGCGCGTCCACCAGGTCGTCATGCGCTCCCTCGGGGAAAGTCAAAAGTTCGTTTTCCAACTCCTCGGTCCCGGCCATGGGAAAGAATATTTTGGAATTTTCGAACAGGGCCTGGAGCCTGAGCGCCCGGGTCATCTTGTCCTTGTGTTGATGGACAGGGCGCACCGGGACCCGGGTCCGGGTCTTCAGTTGTTGCGCCAGGGCCGCCTGATACTGGTTGGCCTCGATGCCCACCCGGAGGACCGGAGTGGTGGGACGGTGGTGGTAGTCGTGGTGGAGCTTGATCCGCCTAAACTGCTCGTCGAAGGACAGGCGCGCATGGAAGGCGTCGAGCACGAACACCGCCCCGGTTTTGTCCTGGGCGATAGTCACCTCCGCGAAATAATCCGCGGTCTGTTTTTGCGAGATGGCGAGATCGCAATATTGCCAGAGGCGGAGTCCGGCCGGAAGTTCTTTGTAGCGTTTCATCCACTCGGCCTTGAAGATGGAACCCTTCATGGCCGCGGCATCGTTCTGGTACTGGGCGTTAAATATTACGGACCCGAGGTCCGCGCGGAGGTTCTGGAGGTGCGCGAGCGGATAGCGGCCGGGCCACAGGGCCGCGCCATTGTCGCCAATGGCCTTGCCGATCAGAGCCGGGATTCCGCGCGAGTTGTGCATGGGGTCCAGGAGCCGCCCGTAGAGATCGTCGAAATGGTAGCGGGTGCCGATGATGCAGAGACGCCCATTGGGCGCAACCACTGGGAGCAGCGTGAATCGATACCAGTCCCAGAGTTTGTCGCGTTGCTCCTGGGTCCGGGTGTTCTCGATGACGTGTGCGACTTCGAGAACACC
>JBKACM010000287.1:0-2918 GCA_046269335.1 Alphaproteobacteria bacterium
ACTCTGTTCTTGCCACCGTGGAGGAACACGGTCTGATCGGCGGGCTCGGCTCGGCCGTCGCCGAATGGCTGATGGCTGCCGACATCCGCACGACCCGCCTGCTCCGCTTCGGTGTCGGGGATGAGTTCCTGCATGAGGCCGGCGAAACCGAACATGCCCGTGAACACTTTGGCCTGACGGCCAGCCACCTCCAGGCCCGTATCTCCCAAGCCCTGTCATAGGACTCCTCTCACATGCGCACCACCGCCGCCCTGCTTGTCGAAACCGGAAAGCCGCTCGTCCTCGCCTCCATCGAAACTCCGGCCCTGAAGGTCGGTCAGGTCCTGGTGGAAATCGCCTACAGTGGGGCCTGCGGGACTCAGGTGCTGGAGGCACGCGGGGCCAAGGGCGAGGACAAATGGGTGCCCCATTGCATGGGACACGAGGCCAGCGGCACGGTGCTGGAAATCGGCCCCGGCGTGACCCGGGTCAAGGTCGGCGATCGTGTCGCCCTCTCCTGGATCAAGGCCGGCGGCATCGAAGCCGGCGGATCGGTCTATGACTGGGAGGGACGCAAGGTCAATGCCGGTGCCGTCACCACCTTCCAGCGCCATACCGTGGCCAGTGAAAACCGCCTGACCGTCCTGCCGCCGGAAATGGACATGCGGCTTGCCATCCTGCTGGGCTGCGCCCTGCCCACCGGCATGGGAGCGATATTCAACGTCACGAAGCCCATGCCTGGGGATTCGGTCGCGGTGTTCGGTGCCGGCGGCATCGGCCTGGCGGCAATCCTGGCCGCTTCGGTCAGCGGCTGCACCCCCATCCTTGCCATTGATCCGGTGGCGATGAAGCGGGAGATGGCGCTGGCCCACGGGGCCACCCACGCCATCGATCCCACCGCCGGAGATCCGGTCGCCGCCATACGGAAAATCGTCCCGGGCGGGGTCGATGCCGCCGTGGAGGCCACCGGCCTGCCGCCGGTCATGGACCAGGCGCTGCAATCGGTCCGCCAGCAGGGCGGCCGCGCCGTGGTGGTCGGCAACGCCCATCACGGCCAGGACATCACCCTGTCGCCGGGATTGTTCAATCAGGGCAAGAGTCTCCTGGGCACCTGGGGTGGCGATTCCGTGCCTGACCGGGATTACGGTCGTTATATGCGCCTGATGACCTCGGGCCGGATCAACGTCACGGGCCTCCTGTCCGCCCCCTATCGCCTGGAGGACATCAATCAGGTCCTGGACGATCTTGCCGGAGGCCGGATCGGCCGGCCGCTCATCGACATGAACCTACGTTGATAGCCCCATGCGCATCGGCATCGATTTTGACAATACCATCGCCTGCTATGACGGCGTGTTTCACGCGGCGGCGGTGGCCAAGGCGCTGATCCCCGCCGATCTGCCCACCGACAAGGCCAGCGTGCGCAATCATCTGCGCGCCATCGACCGCGAGGACGAGTGGACCGCCCTGCAAGGCTACGTCTATGGGGCACGCATGGACCTTGCCGCCTGTTATCCCGGCGTTCAGGCCTTCTTTCAGAGGGCGCAAGGCCTGGGGCACGAATTGTTCATCATCAGCCACAAGACCAGAACGCCCTATCTCGGTCCGGCCTACGACCTCCACGAAGCGGCCAGAGGATTTCTGGTCGCCCAGGGACTGGCGCGATATCCGGCCCATTTCGAACTGACCAAAGAGGCCAAGCTGGAGCGGATCGGAGCCCTGGGCTGTGGGGTCTTCATCGACGACCTGCCGGAATTCCTGGCCGAACCGGCGTTTCCCGCCGCCACCCGCCCACTGCTGTTCGACCCCCACGACAGCCATGCCGACGAAACGGCCTTCGCCCGCTTTTCCTCCTGGGCGGAGTTGTCAGTCCACCTGCTGGGGGATGGATGACGGGGAGCGTGCCCCTCGATCCCGCGGCCACGTCCCTGTTGCGGCAGGCGGGACTTCCCCCCCCCTACGAGGCTTTCGCCCTGGCCGGTGGCGGCAACAACCGCTGTTTCCGGGTCGAGACCGGAAGCGATCGGCGGCCGGTGCTGCTGAAGGCCTATTTCCATCATCCGGACGACCCCAGGGACCGCCTGGGCCACGAATTCGCCTTCAGCCGTCACGCCTGGGACAGCGGCGTTCGTACCCTCCCGGAGCCCCTGGCCCAGGACCCAGCCCATCACCTTGGCCTCTATGATTTCCTCCCCGGCCGGCGCCTTTCCCCCGGCGAGGTGGATGAGGCGGCCGTGGCGGCAGCTTTGTCATTCGTGGCCGCCGTCAACCACCCCCCTGCCATTCCCCTGCCGGAGGCCTCGGAAGCCTGTTTTTGCCTTGGGGCCCATGTCCGAACCGTGGAACGACGGCTGGCGCGGCTGGAAACGATCCAGGCCACCGATGCGCTCGCGACCGAGGTTCGCCGCTTTCTGGCCGACGAGGTCGCCTCGGCCTTCGCCACCGCCGTCCAGGGCCTGCGCCATTTCGCCGGAGGAGACGACTTCGATCGACCGGGCGCGCGCTGTCTGTCTCCGTCGGATTTCGGGTTTCACAACGCCTTGCGGGACGATACCGGCGTAATCCGGTTCCTAGACTTCGAGTACGCCGGCTGGGATGATCCGGGAAAGCTGGTGTGCGACTTCTTCTGTCAGGAGGCGGTGCCGGTCCCCCTCGCCCTATTTGATCGCTTTGCCCTTGGGATCACCGAAACGCTGGGACTGGACGCGGCGGAGGTAGAGCGGTTTCGGAAACTTCTACCGCTTTACCGGATCAAGTGGGTATGCATCATCCTCAACGACTTCCTTCCCGTCGGCCGCCTGCGCCGATCCCACGCCGCCGGGACCCACGAGACGGACCACCGGGAAAGGCAACTACGGAAGGCGAGGACCGCGCTGTCATAGAAGGTCGAACGGAACGCAGTCCTGCCCAACGGGGACCTTGATTACAACTTACGGACTCTC
>JBKACM010000288.1:0-2913 GCA_046269335.1 Alphaproteobacteria bacterium
TTCCAAGGAATTGATTTTAGAAAGAGAGAGTTTATTGTGACCAGGTAAATCCGGCGCTATTATACGGAATTCTTCCATGAAACGCGGTTGCAGACGTTGTACAAATACTTTGCAGTTTGTAAGGCCGTGCAAAAACAATAAAACAGGTTTTTTGCCTCCTGAGTCGTAATATTTATACATTCGGCCTTTATGATTTATGGTGTGTTCCTTTAGCTCCACAGGCCGATTATTCCATGCATAGCCTATAAACTCAAATTTCTATTGAGGATTGAAGGTGGGATTGTAATATCTGAAATGTAAAATAGTTACACGGAATTAATGAAGTGTCCATTCGACGCAATCTGCGTTGGCGCCCATATTTCTTAAATGTATCAATGCAAGTTCTTTTACTGCACGCTCCCCTTTTTGCCTTTGCCCTGGTGGATTATAGCGGTAGACCCGTCTTCACGGACCGAAGCGAAGTGCCGGACTACAACGAATCGACCGCCTTGCGGGCGGCGCTTGCCCTGGGACGTCGGAGCGCCTTCGTCACGCCCGACGGCCAGCAGCTCATCCTCACCGTTCCGGTTCTCTATTACAAGACGACGCTGGGAGCGCTCGTCGCCGCGTTCAATCTTCAGGATCTGGTCCGGCGGAATACCGAATCAAAAAGGGATCAAGTGACGCGGCCGCGATTCTGGATTGGCGATCGACGTATCTTCGATGACGGCAACATCGATGACCGTGACATGATTTTCGTAGATCTGTCGGCTGGCCCCGACGAACCCATCTTGAGAGAGCTGGGTATTCGCCAGTGGCTCGGTGTTCCCGCCTCGGAAATCGACCGGCAGGTTCTTCGTGCCGTGGTCAACCTCATTCTGGTCGGCATTCTCGTCTTCATCGGCGTGACGGCCTTCGCTGTGCGCGTGGCAAGTCGGATCGCTAATCCGATTGTCGAACTGTGCAACGGGATAAGGCAAGCCGGTTCATCGACGGAGCTTTGCATCGTTCCGATCCGGACCGGCGATGAGATCGAGGAACTGTCCAGGGCTTTCGAAATCCGCACGAACGAACTGCGGACCATCTACGAAGATCTGGAAAACCGCGTCGCCACGCGAACCCAGGAACTGGAGACGGCCAACGCCATCCTATCCGACCGCCGGGAGGTTCTCGAGCAGATTGCCACCGGGGGGCCTCTCGACATGGTCTTCGACTACCTGACCAGAATGACCGAAAAGGCCTGCCCTGGTTCGATCTCTTCCCTTCTCGTCGTGGATGAGTCGGGAACATGTCTGCGCTACGGCGCTGCTCCTCACCTGCCCGCTTTCTATACCCAAGCCTTGGACGGCATTGCCGTCGGCGAGGGGATCGGGTCGTGCGGCACGGCCGCAGCCACTGGCGAGATCGTGATCGTCGAAGACATCGCCACACACCCTTATTGGACCGACCTCCGCGATCTTGCCGCTAGGGCGGGGCTTGTGGCCTGCTGGTCCATGCCGGTGATTGCCGCCGACGGTCAGGTTCTCGCGACCATTGCCATGTATTTCCCGAAACCACACCGTCCGACCGAGGACGAGATCGAGAAGGTCCGCACCACCACCAGTTTGGCCGGTATCGCCATTTCCAATCAACGCCGCGAACGGGCACTACACAAAGCGGTGGAACAGGCGGAAGCCGCCGCCCGGGCCAAATCCGAGTTCCTGGCCAACATGAGCCACGAAATCCGCACGCCGATGAACGGGGTGGTCGGCATGCTGGAACTGCTGCGCGGGACCAGGCTTCAATCGGATCAGAAGCGTTATGTGGATACCGCCCTACATTCAGCCGAGATGCAGCTTCATGTCATCAACGACATTTTGGATATTTCCAAAGTCGAGGCTGGACGGCTGCAACTCGAGAAAATGCCCTTCGATCTAGCATCATTGGTTGAAGAAACATCAGCGATTTTCTCTGAACAGGCCATTGCCAAGGGCCTGGAACTGATCTGCTTCGTCGATCACCGGGTTTCGGTATCGGTCGTGGGAGACCCGGTGCGGCTGCGACAGATCATCGCCAACCTGGTTGGCAACGCGGTCAAGTTCACGGAGCACGGCAAAATCCGCGTCTGCGCCGTACCGGAGACCGAGACTGTGGGAGGCGAGGGCCTCAGGGTCCGATTCGAAATCGAGGATACCGGTATCGGCATCTCTCCCGAGGTCCAGGACAGGCTGTTCAGCTCGTTCGTTCAGGCCGACAGCTCGACCACCAGAAAGTTCGGCGGAACGGGGCTCGGTCTTGCCATATCGAAAAAACTCGTGGAATTGATGGATGGCAGGATCGGCCTCTCAAGCGAGCCTGGGCGTGGAACGACCTTCTGGTTCCTCATCTCCTTCGAAACCGCGGCTCCGATCGATCGGCCGCCCGATATCGCTTTGACGGGGATGCGGGCGCTCATCGTCGACGACAGTCCGACCCCTAGCCGGAAAATCCTCGAACACTACCTCGATGCCTGGGGGGTCGGACACGACAGAGCCGCGGATGGCCCCCAGGCACTGCGGATGGTGCGTGAAGCCGCCGATAATGGCGCTCCGTTCGAATTCGTTCTCCTCGACTGCCATGGGCCCGACATGGATGGTGTCCAGGTGGCGGACGCGGTGAACGCGATGGCACAGACACCAACTAATACACAGACTCCTACAAACACACAGACACCTACAAATACTCAAACACCGACTAATACACAGACACCGACTAATACACAGACACCAACAAACACACAACAAACACACAGACACCAACAAATACGCAAACACCTACAAATAGTCAGACTCCAACAAATACGCAAACACCTACAAATAGTCAGACTCCAACAAATACGCAAACACCTACAAATAGTCAAACAGCCACACAGACACCAACGACAACACAAACACCAACTAATACACAGACTCCAAC
>JBKACM010000289.1:0-2903 GCA_046269335.1 Alphaproteobacteria bacterium
GTCGGAAAACTGGCCTCGCCTGAGTTCGGTACAGCCCAACGCCGGCCTGCCGGAACTGGTGGACGGGCCCACCCGTGATCCACTGGCTCCGGCCGACCTGGCCTCCTGGCACGAGCGGGGCGTGACCGGGGACGGGGTTTCCCTGGTCGGCGGCTGTTGCGGCACCACGCCCGATCACATCGCCGCCGTGGACGCCATGTTGCGGCGGCTTGGAGGTGGGCGGGA
This sequence comes from Alphaproteobacteria bacterium, assembly GCA_046269335.1. Taxonomy (GTDB): domain Bacteria; phylum Pseudomonadota; class Alphaproteobacteria; order Rhodospirillales; family Rhodospirillaceae; genus JADFXL01. The sequence goes on from JBKACM010000289.1 coordinate 226, forward strand.
GCGCCCGGCGGTGGTTCGCCGGTCGGTACATTGGGTTCCGTCCCTGGCCTCGCTGTACTCCCAGGTGCCGTTGCGCCAGGAGAATGCCATTCTGTCCATTGGCGAGCGTTGCAATGCCAATGGTTCCAAGCAGTTCCGCCAGTACCAGGAGGCCGAGGACTGGGATGGTATCATTGCCATGGCCCGCGAGCAGGTGCGGGAAGGCTCCCACGCCCTGGATCTCAGCACGGCGGTGGTCAGTCGCAACGAAGGCCTGGACATGTCCCAGGCGACGACCCGCCTGGGGGCTGCCGTTACCGCGCCGCTGGTGATCGACTCCACCGAGACCCCGGTGATTGAAACCGCTCTGAAGCTGTATGGCGGCAAGGCGGTGATCAACTCCATCAACTTCGAGGACGGAGAGAAGCAGGCCGGCGAGCGTCTGCGGCTTGCCCGTCGCTTCGGGGCAGCGGTGATTGCCCTGACCATCGACGAGCAGGGCATGGCCAAGGAGGTGGAGGACAAGCTCCGGATCGCCCGTCGCCTGTATGACTTCGCCGTCAACCGCCACGGCTTGCCGCCCTCGGACCTGATGTTCGACCCGCTGACCTTCACCATCTGCACCGGTACCGTCGAGGATCGTCGCCTGGCCATCCACACCCTGGACGCCATCGAGGCCATCTCCCGCGAGATGCCGGAGTGCCAGATCGTCCTGGGGCTGTCCAATATCAGCTTCGGATTGAAGCCGGCGGCCCGCCATGTCCTGAATTCGGTGTTCTACGATCACGCGGTGCGGCGTGGTATGACCAGCGCCATCCTGCACGTTTCCAAGATCCTCCCCCTGCACAAGATCCCCCCCCCAGGAGGTGAAGGCGGCCGAGGACCTGATATTTGACCGCCCGGACGGGGGACAGGACCCGCTACAGGCTTTTATCGCCCTGTTCCAGGACCGGACCGCTACCGCCGCCGTGGCCCGGACCCGGCCGGAGACCATCGAGGCGCGACTGAAGCAGCGCATCATCGACGGCGATCGCAAGGGACTGGAAGAAGACCTGACGGCGGCCATGGCGGTGCACCCGCCGCTTTCCATCATCAACGATATTCTGCTGGATGGCATGAAGGAGGTGGGCGAGCTGTTCGGTTCGGGCCGGATGCAACTCCCCTTCGTGCTGCAATCGGCCGAGACCATGAAGGCGGCGGTGACGCTTCTGGAGCCCTACATGCCGCGGGCCGAGGGGCAGACCCGGGGGACCCTGGTGCTGGCCACCGTCAAGGGGGACGTCCATGACATCGGCAAGAATCTGGTGGACATCATCCTGACCAACAATGGCTATCGGGTGATCAATCTGGGCATCAAGCAGCCGATCGGGGCCATTCTGGCGGCAGCCCGCGAGCACGGAGCCGACGCCATCGGCCTGTCCGGGCTGCTGGTCAAATCGACGGTGGTGATGCGCGAGAACCTGGAGGAGATGACCCGTGACGGATGGGACATCCCGGTGATCCTGGGGGGAGCGGCTCTTACCCGGCGTTATGTGGAGGAGGATTGCGCCCGCACCTATCCCCGTCATCGGGTCGCCTACGCCCGCGATGCCTTTGACGGACTTGACCTGATGGCCAAGGTAGCGGCCGGACGGTTCGATGAGCATGTGGCCGAGTGTCAGGCGAAGCGGGACGCCTCTTCGCGGCGTGGTGCCGGGGTTCAGACCGCCGCTGTTGCCGTGTTGCGTCCGGTGGAAGTGGCGGAAGGTGCCCGTTCCATCGGAACCGAGGCTGTTTTGCCCGCAGCCTCCGTGCCATCGCCGCCATTCCTGGGCTCACGGGTTCTGGAACGGATTCCGCTACCGTCGCTGACGCCCTATCTCAACGAGACCATGCTGTTTCAGTTTCAGTGGGGATTCAAGAAGGGGGGGCGGAGCCTGGAGGCGTGGAAAGCCTGGGCGGCCGAGACCGTGCGCCCGACTCTGCACCGGGTTCTGGGGGAGTGCGAGGCGGGCGGGATTCTGGAGCCAAGCGCCGTCTATGGCTATTGGAAGTGCGCGTCGGAGGGGGATGCGGTGGTGCTGTTTGCCGAGGATGGCGAAACGGAGGTCGCCCGCTTCGAATTTCCTCGTCAGAGGAAGCCGGGGGGGCGATGCCTTGCCGATTTCTTCCGTCCGCTGGCTTCCGGGGAACGGGACGTGATCGGGCTTCAGGTGGTGACCATGGGGCAGCGGGCTTCGGAGGTGGCCAGGCAGTGGTTCGCCGACAACCGCTATCAGGACTATCTCTATCTGCATGGCCTGTCGGTGGAAATGACCGAGGCTCTGGCCGAGTACGTTCACAAGCGGATACGGGCCGAGATGGGATTCGCGTCGGAGGATGACCGCAGTATCGAGGTCATGCTGAAGCAGGGTTATCGTGGCTCACGGTTCTCCTTCGGCTATCCGGCCTGCCCCAACCTCGCCGACCAGCGGAAGATCCTGGCGCTGCTGGGGGCGGATCGTATCGGCATTTCCATGAGTGACGAGGAGCAACTGTTCCCGGAACAGTCAACTTCGGCCATCGTGTCACTCCACCCCCAGGCGAAGTATTTCGTGGTGTGATACCAATCCGCGTTGATCGTGACCGATCAACGCCCTAGGGTCGCCGGCGGGGCCGTCCGGCCCCTTGGCTTGCGCGCGAACGATCGCGCGGGCGCTCAATGCGCCATTCCCAGACCG
>JBKACM010000290.1:0-2901 GCA_046269335.1 Alphaproteobacteria bacterium
CGGCCCCGCCGGCGATTGAGGGCGTTGATCGGTCACGATCAACGCGGATTGGTATAATACCAGACCGCGATGAGTCAAGCTCATCTCGGTCTGGTATTATACCATCCGCACGAAGTCAAAACTTCGTGCGGATGGTGTGAGACGTCCGGGTTAGTGAACGTAGATATGAACCTCGCTGGCGGACGCAGCCGGGCTGTTCATTGCCGACAAGCGCAACCGTTCCGACGGGAGGCCCATGTTCTGGAGTGACCGGAGCACGGCCTCCGCGTTGCGGCGGGCGGTATTGGCGGTGATGGCTGTCTGACCGGTGCCGACATTGGACGGGCTCACCGCCACCAGGTCGAACGTCGCCTGCGGCTTGCGCTCCAGCGCCCGGCCGATGGCCTGATACAGGGGCTGTTCGTAGGCGACGTTGGGGCGGTCGAAGCGGATCAGCACCAGCGGCCGCTGCCCGGCGAGATTGGGAGCCGGAGCGGAAAGCGGCGAGGGTGCCAGGGGGGAAGCACTGGTCACTTGCGGCAGCAGCGCACTGCGGGCCCGATTGCCCAGACTGGCTCCGTAAAGCTGCCCGTTCTGGATCGCCACCTCCAGGGTGTTCAGGTTGCTCTTCTCGTTGACAAGATACTGCTGCTGCCGGGTGATGTCATTGCTGAGGTCATGCAACAGCCGCTCGATCAGCACCACCGTCTGATTTGTCTCGTCCTCCAGGATCCGCAACTGCCGATGATCCTCCTCCAGCGCCCCCTGAAGATTGAAGGCGGCACGGACCGAATCAAGCAGGAAGGCGGCCATGGCGGAATCGGAGGCAACCTCCCCCGCCAGCTGATTCATCCTGACGATGTCGTCGTTGATGCGATTGAGCTGGCTCTGGGCGGTGTTCCACTTGTCGGTCAGCACCGGATTGCCGGGTGTCGTGCCCAGCATCAGACGCGCGTCGATGGCCCCCACCGTCTCGTGATAGCTCAAGGAATCCCGGGCGGTGTTGTTACGCAGAGACTGGAGGCTGCCATTCCTGCCCCGGATGGAACCCTGGAGCTGGCGCAACTCGTCGCGGTACGTCTCGGTCTTGCGACCGACGAACGTGCCGGTAGTGTTACCGGGGGTGATGTTCGGCGGCTCGAAACTGGAACTGCTCAGGATTGGCGGTGGCGTGGCGGCATCGCCGAAACTCTCGGCCTCGACACCGCGCGCCGATGACCGGAAAACCGCCTCCCCCTGCCTGGCATCCTCGCCCCCACGGGCCGGATAGATGGCCTCGGTGACAAACGAACATCCCGAAAGCAGCATCGCTGCGCCGAGGAGGAGACACCGACTCTGCGTCAGGGACATTTATCGGACAACCTAAACCAGACGTTGCGGCGATAGTGCGAAAAGGGGCACGGAAAAAAGTCCCGCGGAAGACACCCCCCCCAGGGTCACAAGGGAGTGTATCCAATGCCTTTCCTGGCGACAAGCGTGATTTACCCCATGGACCCCATGAGGGCAGCCTTTGATGCACTGAAGCAACAATCAAGTTCTATGCCGGATCCGGATCCCGACCTTGAAGCAGTGCGTGATAGATCTCCAGAACGCGATCGGCGATCCGTTCCTTGGTGAATTTACGTTCGATCAGGGCGCGGGCATTGGCCCCCATCTGCCGTCGTGCCTTGGGATCGGAGGCCAGATACTGTAGGGCATCGGCCAGGGTCTCCACATCCCGAACCGTCACCAGGAGGCCGTTGTTGCCGGGCTCCACCACCTCGCGGCAACCGGGAACGTCGGTGACGACCAGGGGTCGACCGCAGGCGGCGGCTTCCAGCATGCTTTTGGGCAGACCCTCGCGGTAGGACGGCAGAACGGCGATGTGCGCCTGTGCCCACACCGTCCGCACGTCCCTGGCATGTCCCCACCAGGACACCAGTCCCGCTTCATCCCAGCGGCGCAAGGTATCCTCCGGGATGCTGGCCGGGTTGGCGGGGTCCGGAAGACCCACCAGGACGATGCGCAGCGGGCAGCCGCGTTCGCGCAGACGTTCCGCGGCCCCTACCAGTTCCCCGGTCCCCTTGTCCCACAGCATGCGCCCGACCAGGGCGGCGATGGGTTGGCCTTCGGGTTCCGGCAATGGCCTATAGTGATCCGCATCGACGCCGGCTCCGGCGATGGTGAGGATGGGACGCCCATGGGCGATGCCGTATTGCCGCAGAGTCGCTTCGTCGTCGGGATTTTGCACCGTCAGGTGAAAATTGCGCCGTCGATGGAAGTACCGCAGTACCACGCCCACGAACCCCCGCAGCAGGCGGGACTTCCAGGAGGTGGAGATGAACAGATAGCCCATGCCGGTGAACGAATTGATCACATGGGGCACGCCGGCCAGCCAACCGGCCACCGAGCCGAACAGAATGGGCTTGATGGTGAAATTGTGGACGATATCGGGTTTGAGGCGACGGAACAGGGCGGTAATCTGGATCAGTTTGGCAAGCTCGCCCACGGGGCCATTGCCGGCCCGCAGAGGGCGGATCGGTACCAGACGAAAGCCCTGCTCCAGAATGGTCTGGCCGTGTTCCTGCACGTTGGTGGCCACCACTACCTCATGCCCGGCATCCCGCACCGCCTGGGCCGCCGTCAGGCGATGGGACAGGAACGCCCAGTCCTCGGTGATCAGATAGAGTACCCTCGCCATGGCCCCTGTCTTAATACCATCCGCACGAAGCTCCGACTTCGCGCGGAGCAGGTTTCGCTCAGGCACCGCGCGGGCTTGTCGCGGTATCCGACCTAGTCGGATACCGCTCTAACTTCCCCAGCGGCGACGCCAGGATTCCAGCATCAGCACATCCCAAAGTAGATACTGCCAGTTGTGCGCCCCGGCGAGATGCTCTTGCCAGCGCCGACGGACGATGCCCGGGTGCAGCACCCCCCCCTCGC
>JBKACM010000028.1:0-16556 GCA_046269335.1 Alphaproteobacteria bacterium
GCCCGGGCAAATGGTTCCTTTGAAGGAACCCCAGGAGGGGAGTTGTACCGGTGAGACTCAGCACGAAGGGGCGCTATGCCGTAATGGCCATGGCGGATTTGGCTTGTAACGATACGGGGCGACCGGTTGCCTTGGCGGACATTGCGGAACGTCAGGAAATCTCTCTGTCCTATCTGGAACAGCTTTTCGGAAAATTGCGCAAGGGCGGTATCGTGCGCAGCGTGCGCGGGCCGGGGGGCGGGTATCTCCTGGCTCGGGAGAGCGGCCGGATCATGGTTTCCGATATTGTCCAGGCAGTGGACGAGCCCATAACGACCACCCGATGTTCGGTAACCTCTCCTGTGGGGTGTCACCATCGGGACGGGCATTGTCTGACCCACGATCTTTGGGAAGAACTGGGGCGTCAGATTTACCTTTATCTTGGGGCCATCTCGTTGCGGGACGTTTGCGACGGCCGGGTAAAGTTCGGTGGGGACCCGGCCATGGAAGAGCGTGCCGCGGGTCCTGCAGAATGAAGCTGACGGCACGCTCAAGCGCCGTGTGGGCTTTACCGATACGTCGACTCGTAGGCTCGCCGTCTCACCTGGGAGGCCGTTGACGTGGCCAATATAGAAGGTTTTCGAGTAAAAAACTTTCGCGCGCTGAAGGATATAACTCTCGGCAAGCTATGGAATCAGCAGAGTGCCACGCCGCTGACGCCGATGACGGCCGTCATCGGAAAGAACGGTGTTGGAAAGAGTACGCTGTTCGACGCCTTCGGTTTTCTGGCTGACGCGCTGAAGTTCGGTGTAGAGGAGGCGTGTGATTCCCGTGGCCGCGGCGGCATCGAAAGAATCCGTTCGAAGGGAACTGATGGACCGATCGAGTTCGAGGTTTATTACAAAGAAGACAGAAACTCACGTCCGATAACGTATGAACTGGCAATCGACGTCGATGACGGGGGGCGTCCCTATGTGTTCAAGGAACGATTGCGCCAGAGGCGAAAGGGCCAGAAGACAGGTCGGCCGTTTTCCTTTCTTGTTCTGAACAGTGGGAAAGGAATTGCCTGGAAGGGAGAACAGGAAGGACGCCAAATCGATGATACGGACTTGGATATCGGTCTTCTGATTGAGGAATTCAAGGGTAAGGAAAAGGAGGAGTCGCGGGAGACCGAGGTTGTTGAGTTGGACGACAAGAGAAAACTTGGCATAGCCACCCTTGGGTCGCTCAGGCAGCATCCACGTATCTCAGCTTTCAGGCGCTTCATCGAGGGATGGTATCTCAGCTATTTCACCCCCGATGCCGCGAGAAGCCTGCCGTTGGCTGGCCCGCAGAAGCATCTCAGTGTTCACGGCGACAATCTCGGCAATGTCGTCCAATTCATGCGGCGCGAACATCCAAAACGTTTTCAGGCCATCCTGAACGGGATTGCCGCAAAAATTCCTGGCATCAACAAGATCGACACCGAGCGCACCAACGATGGTCGCCTGCTTCTTCGCTTCAATGACAAAGGCTTTCGGGATCCTTTTTATGCACAGCAGATGTCGGACGGGACTCTGAAAGTCTTCGCATACCTTCTGTTGCTGGAGGATCCGTCGCCGCCATCCTTCCTTTGCATCGAGGAGCCGGAAAACGGCCTTTATCACAAGCTTCTGGAAACCCTGGCCAGCGAGTTCCGGGAACATGCGACCGGCCGGAAAGGAGGTTCCCAGGTGTTCGTCACCACCCACCAGCCCTATTTCGTTGATGCGCTGGAGCCAAATGAGGTTTGGGTTCTCGAAAAAGGAGAAGATGGCTATTCGACGATCCGGCGGGCAAGCGATGACGCGATCGTAAAAAACATGGTGGCCGAGGGCCTGCTGCTGGGGGGGCTCTGGTACAGCGACTATCTTGACGCGAGATGATCGAATGCACTTCGAAATCCTCATGGAGGACCAATCCGGCAAGAAGTTCATGGATATATTTCTGCCGCGTCTTGTTGGCGAAGGGCACGGCGTCCGTATACATCCCTTCAAAGGCAAGGGCGAACTACCGGAAGACCTGGCTGCCGCGCCCGTTCGAGAAAACCGCACTCTTCTCCATCAGCTTCCAAGACTTCTCAAAGGGTATGGGAAAGCGTTCAAAGAATGGGGCGAAAATTGTCCTGCGTCCGTCATCGTCGTCTGCGACCTTGACAACGACGATCTTGGGCAGTTTCGAAAAGAACTGACGCAGGTATTGGATGCGTGTTCCCCAAAGCCCAATGCATTCTTCTGTATCGCGATCGAGGAAGGTGAAGCATGGTTTCTCGGCGATATTCCGGCAATCAAGCGGGCGTACCCGACGGCCAAGGATTCCGTCTTGTCGTCATATAAGAACGACTCGATTTGTGGGACATGGGAGTGTCTCGCCGATGCGGTGTTCCCAGGCGGTATCAAAAGCCTGTCGAAATGCGGACCGCAAGCGATCGGCAAGCAAAAGTCCGAGTGGGCTGAAAAGATTACGCCACACATGGACGCGGACCGGAACCAGTCACCCAGCTTCTGCTCCTTTCGCGACACGGTCCGCCAACTGGCCGGGGGAGCGGAGAATGGGTTATGAACGTGGGTGGGGGCTCGCTGTTATCCTCCCTTGTACAATCGCGGTAGGACGGGTATCGATGCCTCTCCCACGGGTTCAGGGGGGGGGGGGCTGGGGGTATGCCGAGAGTCACGTTCGTCAACCGGGACGGAAGTTCGCGCCAGGTGGAGGCGGAGGAGGGGGTGTCGGTCCTGGAGGTTGCCCAGCGCCACAACATCGACATCGAAGGTGCCTGCGAGGGTTCTCTGGCCTGTGCCACCTGTCATGTGGTCGTCGAAACATCGTGGTTCGACAAGTTGCCCGCCGCCACCGGAGAAGAAGAGGACATGCTCGATCTGGCCTTCGGGCTGTCGGCAACCTCGCGATTGTGCTGTCAGATTGTCCTGACCAGGGACATGGACGGGTTGACCGTGCGTCTGCCGCAGACGGCCTATAACCAGATGGTGAACAAATAGCCTTCGTTGTCGTTGCCATGTCGGGCGGCGTGGACAGCTCCGTCACCGCCGCCTTGCTGAAGGAGGAGGGGCATCAGGTCGTAGGCGTTACGCTGCGGCTCCATGGGGTGGGGGCTGCGAGCGCTTCCGCCGCGCCCCCGGGGGGCCGTACCTGTTGTGGCGGCAGTGATATCGGGGACGCCAAACGTGTCGCCGATCACCTGGGCATCCCTCATCACGTGCTGGATTTCACGTCGGTTTTCCAGTCGGAGGTCATTGATCCCTTCGCCGATGCCTACGTCCGGGGCGAGACGCCCGTTCCCTGCGTGGCGTGCAATCAGACGGTGAAATTTCGTGATCTGCTGGCCGTGACCCGTCGGCTCGGAGCGGATGCCCTGGCCACCGGTCATTACGTTCGTCGGGAAGACGGGTGCGCGGGGCCGGAGTTGCACCGGGCCGTGGACCACGGTCGGGACCAGAGCTATTTCCTGTTTGCCACCACCCGGGAACAACTGCACCACCTGCGCTTTCCTTTGGGCGGCATGAGCAAGACGGAGACCCGCCGGCTGGCGGACCGTCTGGGCTTGCCGGTGGCGACCAAGCCCGACAGTCAGGATATCTGCTTCGTGCCGGAAGGAGACTATGGCCAACTGGTGCGCCGTCTGCGGCCGGAGTCCCAGGCGGTGGGTGAGATCGTTCACGTGGATGGGCGGGTTCTTGGGGCTCATGCCGGGGTCGCCCATTATACGGTGGGACAGCGGCGGGGTCTTGGGATCGGCGGCGAGGCCGAGCCTCTCTACGTGGTGCGCCTGGAGGCGGACACCCGCCGGGTGATCGTGGGGCCAAGATCGGCGGCGGCCCGGGAGTGTCTCTGGGTGAATGTCGTCAACTGGCTTGGGGACGGGGAGGGGGTGCCGATCGAAGGTCTGCGGGTACAGGTGAGGCTGCGCTCGCTCCATTCTCCCGTAGCGGCAGAGGTATTTGGCCGGTCGGATGGGGTGGCTCTGGTGCGGTTGGAGGCGCCTTTCGTTGGCGTTGCCCCGGGGCAGGCCTGCGTGTTCTATCAGGGCGAACGGGTCCTGGGGGGCGGGTGGATACGGCGCGAGGAATGTCCGTAGTGCACTGACACGTTCATTCGATTCATGTGTCAGTGCACTAGTTCTTTGATTCTGCATCAACTTATCCAAACTCGGCTGTCGCCTCCGTTTGGGTCGATGCAGTAGAGGGTTGTCGTCGATGAACGTGGTGTTTCTGGTCATGGTTATCGCCGGCCTCCTTACGGCGATGGTCCGGCAGGTCCGATGGGAAGGGGTGGGAACGGCCCCCATGGAGGCGCTGTCCTTGGCCGTGTTCAAGGCGGCCGATGGGGCGGTGACGCTTTCCATCGGTCTGGTGGGAACCATGGCGTTGTTTCTCGGCCTGATGAAGGTGGCGGAGGCCGGTGGGCTGCTGGCTGTTCTGGCCCGTCTTCTGCGCCCCCTGCTGGTGCGGTTGTTCTCCGATGTTCCGGCCAACGATCCCGCCATGGGGGCCATCGTGATGAATCTTTCCGCCAACCTGCTGGGGCTGGGCAACGCCGCGACCCCGTTCGGCATACGCGCCATGCAGCATCTTGACCGTCTGAATCCGAACCAGGGCACCGCCACCAACGCCATGGTGCTGTTTCTGGCGATGAATACCTCCAGCGTGACCATTCTGCCGACCACCGTTATCGCCATGCGTACCGCCGCGGGATCTTCCGACCCAGCGGTGGTTGTAACCACCACCTTGTTTGCCACGGTTTGCGCGGCGGTGGTCGCTATTGTCGCCGCCAAGGGACTGGCGAAGTTTTTTCCGCTGCCATCGGAGGGAGGCATGGTGCCGGTTTCTCCGGAGCCAGGTCCGGAGTCGTTGGTTGCCGACGATTACCCGCTCTGGGTGTCGGTGGGGGCCGTGCTGGCGGTACTTGCCCTGATTCCGGTGACCGTGGTCTACGGGCGGCATCTCTCGCCCTGGATCGTGCCGGGACTGATCGGCCTTTTCCTGGCCTTTGGCGCGGCGCGAGGAGTGAGAGTGTATGAGAGTTTTGTGGAGGGGGCGCGGGAGAGCTTTGACGTTGCCCTGCGCATCATTCCTTATCTCGTGGCGGTTCTGGTGGCGGTCGCCATGCTTCGATCCAGCGGGGCGCTGGAGGGGCTCACGACTTTCCTGTCGGCGCTGACCACCCCCTTGGGGCTGCCGGCCGAGGCGTTGCCTATGGTGCTGCTGCGTCCCCTTTCCGGCTCCGGGGCCTATGGTCTGCTGTCGTCGATGCTCAACGATCCCGCCGTAGGTCCCGACAGTTATTTGGGAGTCCTGGTCAGCACCATCCAGGGGTCCACCGAAACCACTTTCTACGTGCTGTCGGTCTACTTCGGGGCCGTCCAGGTCCGGCGTATCCGCCACGCCCTGGTGGTTGGACTGATCGCCGACGCGGCCGGGGTGGCAGGAGCGGTCGTCATCTGCTTTCACCTGTTTCGGTAGAATCGTCCAGCGAAACAAAGCCTCATGGTATTGGTGCTGTTCCAGAAAGGGCACAGATGTCGTGACTTTGACAAGCATTTGGAGTACAATGAAGGGTGTGTGGTGCCAGAAGGATCCGGGTAACGGGGGGAGATAGGAGGCCATGTCCGAGCCGACGATGACGGATATTTTACAGGCTATCCTTCAACTGGGGCAGCGTCTGGATGCCTCCGTTGCGGACCTGAAGGCTGGACAGGCCGGGCTCGGGTCCAGGATTGATGCGGTCGAAGCCGCCTTGAAGGCTGAGATTTCCGCCTTGAAGGCTGAGATTTCCGCCTTGAAGGCTGAGATTTCCGCCTTGAAGGCCGATGTCGCCGACTTGAAGGTCGGACAGGCTGATCTTGAGTCCAGGATTGATGCGGTCGAGGCCGCTTTGAAGGCTGAAATCTCCGCTCTGAAGGCCGATGTTGCCGATCTGAAGGTCGGGCAACTCGGGCTTGAAACCAGGATTGACGCGGTCGAACTTAGGTTGCACAGCGACATCCAGCAGGTACGCCACGAAACCGCCAGCGCCTACTTCAAGCTGGATGGCCGTATCGATCAGCTTTCCAACCAACTGCGCGACCACATTGGTGGTCACCGGCACAGGCCCGCCGCCTGAGCACGGTACGGCGCTGGTGTCGCGCTGGTTTGTCCGTCCGAAGACGATCGGGTCGCCTGTCCGTCCGGTTTCCGGCGGGGGAGGGGAGGGGGAATGAGCTGGCTCGGGAAATTCGAATCTGTCCTGACCCGCCTTCAGGAAACTGTCGAGGTTCAGAAACAGGGTCTTCCGTCTGTTCAGAAACCCTCCAAACCGGTCGAACATCCCGCGGGTATGGAGCATTTTCACATCGGTGGCGATGTGGAGCGGCGGGTCGGGGCGCTTTTCAACCGCAACAAGGAGCACATGGCCGGGCGGGTCTTTCTGTTCGACCTGTCCCCTGTCATGAAATACCTCCAGGCCAACGGCATGTATGTGAACGCCAAGTGTCTGTACGTGGCGGAACAGATCGTGCGCAAGCACATGTCCGATGGCGATTTCTTCGCGCAGTACCGTGACCATGGCTTTCTGGTGGTGTTCGCCTACCTTTCCCAGGATGCGGCCAGGCTCAAGTCGGCGGAAATTGCGCGCACGATTGTGATGCGGCTGACGGGGGGCAGTGGTTCGTCGAGTCTGGCCAGGGCCAGCATGGTGTTTTCGGCCGAAGATGGTGAACTGCAATTCACCGACGTACCGAGCGTAGATGAAATCGGTGAGGCACTGGCCCGGGATGCCGGAAGAAAAAGGGAGGATGGGGCGGGGAAACAGGGGACCGGTCTGCCGCCGGGGGAAAAGGTCTACGACTGGATCCTGGATGCTCCCGGCAAGGAGTTCGTTGACAAGGTTCTCAACCGTATGAGCTTCCAGTTCATGCCCATGTGGTCGGTGCATGCCGGCAAGATCGTCAACTACGTGTGGCACCAGAGCCGTACCGACGAGGCCGGGATCGTGCATCACGGCTATGACGCGGTCCTGGACCTGTCGGCTTCGAAACAGCTGCGCGACCTAGATCTTTATTCGATGGATCGGTTCCGGGCCCGGGTCGTGGAGTACGCGGACGTTATCGATTACCTGATCACTCTTCCGATTCATCTTGAAACCCTGTCCGGGATGAAGGGGCGTCAGCGTTTCATGGCATTGTGTGGCGGTTTTTCCCACAACTTGAGGCATCACCTGATCTTTGAGGTGGTTGGGGCGTCCGATGGCGTCGTGGCCAGCAGGCTACAGGAAATCATCGGAATTGCCCGCCCGTTCTGTCGCACCGTCCTGCTGCGGCTGCCGATCAACTTCAGGCATCTTCCAGAGATCCGGAACGCTTGCCTGTTCGGTCTGGGCACTGACGTGACCGACCGTCGTCGCGAGGACGGGATGGAAAAGGCTATGAGTTCATTTGTTGCCAAAACGCATAATCTAGGCTTGAAGGCATATGTCACGGGGATTAAATCTCCCGACGCGGCGAAGACTGCCGCGGAGTGCGGCTTTGACCATATTGCCGGTCCCGTGATTGCCGAGGCTCAGGTAAGGCCCAGCGGAATCCGTCCATATGTGCTGCAATAGACCGTGACGATGTAACAGGAAAGGCCGTTCCTATGCAGGATGCGCCCAGATTCGCCTGGCTCCCGGAGTACGAGTTGGGTGATTCCTTCATCGATGAGCAACACCGGAACATCTTCAAGCTGGCTCACATCCTGGAGATGGGGGTGAACAACGGGCTTGGCAGCGTGGTGGCCGGCGTTGCCGTCGTTGCTCTGGAGGAGTACGTCGTTCACCACTTCCAGGACGAGTTGGAGTATTTTCGCCGCATCGGCTCCCCCATGGGATCGCAGCACGCCAAGGAGCACAAGACGCTCGCGGCCGAGGTGGCCTTGATGGTGAAGGACCAGGAACTGGGTTTCGTGCCCGTTGCCGAGAAACTCATGGACTGGCTGGAGACACGGCTGATCCCCCACATCATCTATGACGACAGGGCCGCAGTGGAGTCGGTGCAGGGGCGCGCTTCCAAGGTGTGATACCGGCCGACACTCGATTTGACTCGTCGCCGGTATTAAGCCGCCATTGAGGCGGCAGCCAAGCGGGCGGACGCCCGCGCTGAGGTAGAGGGCAGACAAAAAGGTACCAAGCGGTCATTTCAATGGCCGCTTGGCGTGATACGGATTGCTGGAACAAAGATCATGACCAGTACGGAATACTTTCGCGCCCTGGTGCTGACGGAGAAGGAGGGCCAGGTCTCCTCCGGGATCGAGGCGCTCCCGGTGGACGCCCTGCCGGATGGGGACGTGACGGTGCGGGTGGCCTACTCCACCCTGAACTACAAGGACGGTCTGATCCTGAACGGTCTGGGCCGGCTGGTGCGGCAGTATCCGCACGTGCCGGGGGTGGATTTTTCCGGAACGGTGGAGACCTCCCGATCCCCGGAGTATCGGCCGGGACAGCCGGTGATCCTGACCGGCTGGCGGGTGGGAGAAAGCCACTGGGGGGGCTATGCCGAGCGGGCGAGATTGAAGGCCGACTGGCTGGTGCCGCTGCCGGAAGGGATGTCCCTGAAGCGGGCGATGGCGCTGGGCACGGCGGGCTTTACCGCCATGCTGGCGGTGATGGCTCTGGAGGAGCATGGTCTGCGGCCCTCCATGGATGGGGAGGTGCTGGTGACCGGGGCCGCCGGTGGCGTGGGCAGCGTCTCGGTGGCGCTTTTGGCCGCGCTCGGATACCGGGTGGTGGCGGTGAGCGGCCGTCCCGAGACCCACGAGTATCTGAAGTGGCTGGGGGCGGGCACCATCCTGGACCGGGCCGAACTGGCGGAAGCACCGCGGCGGCCATTGCTGTCGGAGCGCTGGCTGGCCTGTATCGACTCGGTCGGCGGGAGCACTCTGGCGACGGTGATCGCCTCGCTTCGCTATGGGGGATCGGTGGCCGCCTGCGGCAATGCCGGCGGTAACGACCTTTCGGCCTCGGTCCTGCCGTTCCTGCTCCGGGGCGTCAATCTTTTGGGCATCGCTTCGGTGATGGTGCCCAAGGCCTATCGCATGCGGGCCTGGGAACGGCTGGCGCGGGAGATGCCGATGGAGCGTCTGGACGCCATGACGCAGTCTATCCCCCTTTCGGCCTTGCCGGAATGGAGCGGCCGCATCCTGAAGGGTGCGGTCAAGGGACGGGTGGTCGTCGATCTGGCGCAAGTGTGATCCGGCGCATTGCCGTAACCTTGTCCCCTGGCTACCCTTCCGGCAAGCGGTCGGGGTAGTCTTCCGACCCCGGACTACGGAAGGGAGGAAGTGCCATGGTTTGCAGGCGGCTTGTGCCGGGGTTTCGTCGGTTCCGGGGGCGGTTCCGGCGCTTCTTCCTGAGGGAAGAGAGTGGCGTGGTCGCCATCCTGTGGGCGTTGACCGTCCCGGTTCTGCTGGGCTTCATCGCCCTGGGGGTGGAGACCAGTGTCTGGTACACCACCCGGCAGGCGCTTCAGGCCAGTGCCGATGCCGCCGCCATGGCCGCGGCGCTGGAACTTGCCGCCGGCAACGCCGCCGGCTACGTGGATGTCGGTGTGTACGAGGCCAAGCGCAACGGCCTGGATCCCTCGGCCAAGGTCGTCGTTGGCCACCCCACCAGTGGTACTCACGTTGCTGACCCCAAAGCGGCCGAGGCGGTCATCTCGCAGGATGTCAAGAGCCTGATCGCGGGCTGGTTTCTCAGCGGGGTGACCATATCGGTGCGGGCGGTGGCCACCACCGTCGATGACGGCAGCACCGCCGGCGTCGGCTGCATCCTGACGCTCAACAAGACGGATGCCAAGACATTCCATGCCAACGGCAGCCCGGACCTGAAGATGTCGACCTGCGACGTCTATAACAATTCCAGTAACGACTCGGCTGCCTACGTCTGGGGCAGCGCCGAGGTCCGTCTCCACAGTCTCAATGTGGTCGGCAATTACAAGACGGGACCCTCGGCCCATCTCTACGGTGCCATCCATACCGGTGTGACCGCCATGGCCGATCCCTATCTGTCGTTGCCGACCCCGGCCGTGGGAAACTGCCTGTACAACAACACCATGGTCACCGGTTCCGGTGTCCAGCCGGCCCTCAGTCAGGGCGTGTATTGTGGCGGGTTACATATCGGAGGCTCGACGACGGTGACGTTGAATCCCGGCGTCTACATCATCAACGGCGATCACTTCACCATCGACGGCTCCACGACCGTCACCGGCCACGGCGTTACGATCTTTCTGACCGGCGGCACGGCTGCCACCTGTGCCACCTCGACCATCAACGGTTCGTCCACGGTAACCCTGTCGGCTCCGACCACCGATACCTACAAGGGCATCCTGATCTTCCAGGACCGCAAATGCGCCAACACCGGTCCGGGATTCAACGGCTCGGCGACGCTGAAGCTCACCGGCGTGATCTACATGCCGACCCAGAAGCTCACCTACAGCGGCAGCAGCAACAGCGGCGAGGGTTATTGTACGCAACTGGTGGTGGATACGGTCGACTTCAGCGGCTCCGCCGACGTATCGAGTGCCTGTGGTGGCACCGGAGTCACTCCCCTTGGCTCCGTCACCAAGACGAAGGTGAGTTTCGTCGAATGAACAGGCTTTGGAGCCATGCGCGCCGCCGGTTTCGCCGGGAAGATGGCACGGCGGCGGTGGAACTGGCGATCCTTACCCCGGTATTCTTGACGATGCTGTTGGGGCTTGCGGATTATGGCCTCATTACCTACTACAGCCTGGCCATGGGCAGCTCCGCCCGGGCTGGTGCCCAGTACGCCCTGCGCAACAGCACTGATACCGCCGGCATCGAAGCCGTGGTCAAGGCGACAACTACCCTCCCCGCCAACAAACTGACGGTCGTGCCGTCCACCTTCTGCGAGTGCCCCAATCACGTTGCCGTCGCCTGTGCGGCTACCTGTGTCGGCGGGGTTGTCAACGCCTATGTCAAGGTGGAAGTAACACAACAGTACACGTCACTGTTCCCAATTCCCCTGATCCCAACTCCGTATACGATTACCGAAACGGCGATACTGCGGATAAGATAGGAAACATCCAGTTCGGTATCTGTTTCCTGACGATGGATATATTGCCGAATTTATCGCGGTGATTCGGGTGTGACGCAGGACATTGTTGCGGCTGTTCTTCCCCCCTAAGATGACGGCAATACCAACGCAGGTCTATCTTCCGCAAGATAGTGTCAGGGGTCGTCATGGTTGCAAAGCGGGAAAATGTCGGATTCGGCAATTATTTCCGGTTTCGTCTCTGGCATCGGTCTGTGCTGGATGAAACAGGGATGGTTGCGATTCTGTGGGCGCTCACCGCTCCGGTTCTGCTGGGTTTCCTGGCGCTGGGGGTGGAAACCGGCCTCTGGTATACGACCCGGAGTCATCTTCAGGCCAGTGCCGACGCTGGAGCCATGGCGGCTGCCATGGAACTTGCCGCCGGCAACACCGCAGGCTATGAGGCGATTGGTGTCTACGAGGCTAGGCGCAACGGACTGGAGGCCGGGGCCAGGGTCGTGGTCGGCAGGCCCGACAGCGGTGCGCATGTCTCCGATCCCAAGGCGGTTCAGGTCGTCGTGTCCCAGGAGGTCAGCAGCCTCTTTGCCCGCGCTTTTCTGGATGGGGTGACGGTAACGGTGCGGTCGGTGGCCACCAGTGTCGCGGCCGGTACTGTTTCCGGGGGCAGGGGCTGCATCCTGGCGCTGGACACCACGGCCGCCGACGCTAGCTGGTTCACCGGCAACACCACCGTGACGATGCCCGAGTGCGACGTCTACGCCAATTCCATCGGTGCCCGGGCGGTGGAGGCGTCGGGGAGTTCGTCCGTGACCGTCCACCAGGTGTTTGCGGCTGGCGGGATACAAGGTGCCGACCACATCCACAGCGCCCTTCCCAATGTGACGGGGGCTCCGATCCTGCACGATCCTTATGAGAGTCTGCCGGCCCCCGTTTTTTCCGGAGACTGCGACGCAGCGCACACCAATGTCTCGTTCAGCGGAAACGATGGCGGAACCCTGTCTCCCGGCGTGTACTGTGGCGGCCTCTCCATCAGTACCAAAGTGCCGGTTACCCTGGCTCCGGGCCTGTATGTTCTCAAGGGGGGGGTGTTCACCATCAACGGTGGGGCCACCGTTACCGGGCACGGAGTAACCCTGTATCTGACCGGTGGTGGCAGCGACTATGCCGCAGTGCAGATCAACGGCGGAGCCAACGTCGTCCTGTCCGCCCCGGCCGACGCGGCGGCGGCCAGCACCGCTCCCTACAAGGGGATATTGTTCTACCAGGACCGGAACAGCCCATCAGGCGGTGTCAGCAGCTTTCTCGGGGGCGCGACCATGCGGCTGACCGGTGTTCTGTACTTTCCGACCCAAAAACTGAAGTTCACCGGCGGGGTCGCCACGGGAGGGGGGGACTGCACCCAGATCGTGGCGGACACCATCACCTTCAATGGCAATTCCAACATTACCAGCAACTGCTCGCAAATGGGCATCACGCCCCTTGGCAGCGCGTCCGCAACAAAAGTAAGCTTTGTCGAATGAAAAAATTCCTTGCTCTTGTCGTACGGAAACTGACGTGCTTCCGGAAGGATGTTTCCGGGAGCATGGCGGTCGAGTTTTCGCTTCTGCTGCCGGTCATCATTATGCTGAGCTTCGGCGTCATCGAGTTCGGACGGATGCTTTGGATTCAAAGCACGCTTCAATACGCCGTGGATCAAACCGCCCGCTTCGCCATCGTCAACCCCACCGCCACCGCGGTGGACCTGAAGGCCTATGCCGCAACCCAGATTTCCGGCTTTGACCCGGCCACCGTCACCATCACCGCCACTCCGGTGACGGTCGGCGGCGTCGACTTCATGGATATCATCGCCACGACCACCTTCTCTGCCGTCACGGCCTATGTCCCGGCGGCCTCGGTGTCCTTGAAGAGCGAGAACCGGGTGCCCCTGGTGCGATAGGAGTCTTGCTTTGGAAAGGTCCCGCGGTGCCTGCCATTTTTCATTCCGGTAACGCGACGACAAGGCAGGGTTGGGGGTTCCTGACGGTAGTTCTGGTTGTTTATCTTCTGCTTTATCTTGTGGCATGGTTGATCGCTCTGCCACACCCGTCTGATGGGGTGCCGATTCTGCCCTGGAACATCGCTCCGGCGGTCAGTTTCGCCCTGGTTGCCCGCCTTGGCTGGCGTTGGGCTCCGGTGACCTTTGCGGCCCCGTTGCTGGCGGAAGCCGTCGGCGGTTCCCTGTGGGGCGGGCCGGACGCGATACTTCTGACGAAGGCAATTGCCGAGGGCGTCGCCTGCCTCCTGGCGGGCCTGATGCTGCGGTTTTTTCGGACGGAGGGCGACTTCGAGCGGCCACGCACCGTTTTCGTTCTGTTTGTGACCGCCTTTCTTTTCGCAGCGGTGGTCGGCGCGGCCCTGGGGGTGGGAGCCTTCCGGAGCGGCATTGACGTCTGGAAATCGTTCGACATCTCCTATCGGGTGTTTCTCTCCCACCTGGTGGCTCTTCTTGCCGTCGCGCCCCTTCTCATCGGCCTTCGCCTTCCTGGCCACTGGCCGGAGGGCCGCTCCTTTCTGTCTTCGGCCGAAAGCCTATTGCAAGCCACGGCCCTGGCCGTCATCGCCTGGGAAGTGTTTGGGCGGTTTGCCAACCAGGAGCTTCATTTCTTCTATCTTCTCTTTCTTCCCTTCACCTGGATCGCCATCCGCCATGGTCAGACGGGGTCGGTGATGGCGCTGGCGACGATCTATCTGGCCCCGATACTTTCCGACCGGCTGTTGGGTCATCAGGATCATGCCATCGTCGAGTTGCAGATCCGTCTGGTGGTTCTGGCGGTCACCAGCCTCCTGCTGGGGGTCCTGGTCAGCGAGCGCAGGCTTTCCGGGGAGCGGATGCTGGCCCGCCAGGCGGAAATCAGGCATTTCCAGAGACTGAACGTCGGGTGGGAGATGGCTTCGGCGCTGGCTCACGAACTGAATCAGCCTCTGACCTCGGCAATGAACTATACCCAGGCCGCGCTGCGGATGATTTCCGCTCCGTCTCCGAATCTGGAGGCCGCCAGCCGGGCGATGGAAAAAAGCGTGGACCAGATCGAACGGGTAGGGCAGACCATTCACGGCCTGCGCGATTTCATGCGCAAGGGCGAGTTGCGGCTTGGGGCCAACAATATCGGCGACATGGCCGATGACGCGATCCGGCTGGTGCAGGCCGAAGCCAACGCCGCCGGCGTTACCCTGCGGCTGAGCGGCTTTTCCACTTTGCCGCCGGTGATGGCGGACAAGATCCAAATCGTTCAGGTTCTCGTCAATCTCATCCGCAACGCCGTCCAGGCCCTGACGGCGACGGGAACGAAGAATGCCGGCGTAATTGTCCTGGGCAGAGTTGTTGAGCAGCGAATAGAAGTCTCGGTCCAGGATAACGGCCCGGGTCTCTCCCCGGAGGTCAAGGCCAGATTGTTCGAGCCCTTTGTTACCACGAAGGAAGCTGGCATGGGGCTTGGCCTTTCCATCAGCAAGTCGATTCTGGAGGCGCACGAAGGACGTCTATGGGCTGAAAATAGTCCTTACGGTGGTACGATATTTCGTTTTACGCTTCCCGTGGCAGCCGGGGGGAATGCGGATGCATGACGTTACGATCCATGTCATCGACGATGCAGAGGAGGTTCGGGACTCCCTTGCCGTTCTTCTGGAATCCGCCGGGTTTCGCTGTCGGACCTTCGCTTCGGCCATCGAGTTCCTGGGGGTTGTTCAGGCTGGATGGACAGGCTGCATCATTGCCGATGTCCGCATGCCCGGCATGACCGGTATCGAATTGCAGAAAGAATTGCTGATACGGGGTATTCGCCTGCCGGTGATCATCATTACCGCCCATGCCGATGTCCCCATGGCGGTGGCGGCACTGAAGGCGGGGGCAGTCGATTTCATCGAGAAGCCCTTTCGGGACAGGCTGCTGCTTGACAGCCTCCGTACCGCCCTTGTGACCCCGCCCGAGGAAATTGGTCGTCCCGGAGGAGCCGGCGATGGTGTACGCCTTGCCAACCTGACTGCCCGGGAACGGGAGGTGATGCTGTTGCTGGTGGCGGGGCACCCCAACAAGGTGGTTGCCGATCGGCTGAGGATCAGCTCCCGCACCGTCGAGGTGCATCGCGCCCACATCATGGAAAAGACCGGGGCCAGAAACCTCGCGGATCTCGTGCGGATGGTCTGCCTGCGTCAGAACAGTTAGAACAAAACAGGGTCCGGACTGTACGTATCTTTACCAATAGCTGGCAGTCGTTTTTACTCCGCATAATCAAGGCCTCCTCGGTTCGCTAATCTGTCGGAGGCCGCATGTTGACACTGCGCTATGGCGTGAACTTCAGCCATTGGTTGACGCGATTGTTTCCATTTCTGGTCTGGCTTCCCACGGTGAGCCGCCAGAGCCTGCTCGCCGACCTCATGGCGGGGTTGACCGGGGCGATCGTTGTTCTGCCACAGGGCGTGGCCTTTGCAACCATCGCCGGGATGCCGCCCGAATACGGTCTTTACGCCGGGATGATACCGGCCATCGTCGGGGCGCTGTTCGGTTCGTCATGGCATCTGGTTTCCGGTCCGACCACGGCGGCCTCGATCGTTTTGTTTTCGTCGTTGTCGGCATTGGCCGAACCGGCCTCTCCCCACTACGTCGAGTTGGCCTTGACCCTGGCCGCCATGGTTGGCGTTTTTGAGTTGGCCCTGGGTCTGTTCCGCCTCGGCAGCCTCGTCAACTTCATCTCCCATTCGGTGATCATCGGTTTTACGGCCGGTGCCGGCCTTCTGATCGCCGTCAATCAGATCAAGAACTTTCTTGGCCTGCCGATCCCGCGCGGAGCGACGTTTTCGGAAATCATCGCCTACGTGGCGACCCATGTCGGCCAGATTTCCTGGGCCTCGGCCGTGGTCGGTGGAGCTACCCTTTTGACGGGTGTTGGGGTCCGCCACTTCTGGCCGCGCATCCCCTACATGATCGTCGCCATCGTCGTCGGCAGCGTGGTCGCGGCGGTGATGAACGTCTTCCTGGGGGGCGACGTGTCCACGGTTGGGGCCTTGCCTTCCAGCCTGCCGCCACTCTCAAGCCCGATCCTGGATCCCAAGGTATGGGTCGAACTGGCTCCCACGGCGCTGGCGGTTACTCTGTTCGCTTTGACCGAGGCGGTGTCCATCTCCCGCGCCCTGGCGGTTCGCAGTGGGCAGGCCATCGACGGCAATCAGGAGTTCATCGGGCAAGGCCTATCCAATATCGCCGGCAGTTTCTTTTCCGGCTACGTCGCCACCGGATCCTTCAACCGCAGCGGCCTGAATTTCGAAGCCGGAGCCAAGACCCCCCTGGCGGCGGTGTTTGCCGGAGCGGCCTTGATCGTGGTGGTGATCGCCATCGCCCCCCTTGCCGTCCACATGCCGAACGCCGCCATGGCCGGCATGCTGTTCATCGTCGCCTGGGGGCTGATCGATCGCCATCACATCGCCCAGATTCTGCGCACCAGTCCTTCGGAATCTCTGGTGCTGCTGGCGACCTTTCTCTCGACACTGCT